>JAZGGI010000037.1 GCA_036480375.1 Candidatus Zixiibacteriota bacterium | reverse complement strand
GGGTTTATCCATATTTACTTCGCGGTCTGTCAATTGAACGTGCCAATCAGGTCTGGTGCGCCGACATCACGTATATTCCGATGCGGCGCGGCTTTATGTACCTGGTGGCGGTAATGGACTGGCATACCCGGGCGGTGTTGTCCTGGCGGTTGTCCAACACCATCGACAGCGGTTTTTGTGTCGAGGCGCTTACCGAAGCTCTGTCACGTTACGGTAAACCGGAGATATTCAACACCGATCAGGGGAGTCAGTTTACCAGTGCGGAGTTCACTGATGTTTTGTCCGGGGCCGGAGTCCGTATCTCGATGGATGGCAAAGGGCGCTGGATGGACAACGTATTCATTGAACGACTGTGGCGCTCATTGAAGTATGAGTCAGTTTACTTATGGGAGTTTGAAACGGGAATTGAGGCCCATCGTGAAATCGAGAATTGGTTACGGTTCTATAACTTGGAACGACCCCATTCTTTTTTTGATGACAAAACACCGATGGAGGTATATCTTAACAACATGGCGGCATAATCAACCAAACCGAAGACACCTTAAATCAGCCGTCAAACTGTCCAACAAACCAGGACCACCTCTTATCTTTCACAATGTATATATTTTGACTCACCCAATTTTGTTCATCTTTCGTAAATATCCTCATTTCAATATCAAATTTAGATTGAAATTCAGGAATTTTATTATTACGTGGATGAGTAAAAGCATATTGTCTTAATTCAGAAGATTTCCCTAATATTGATATTGGCTTAATGGGAAATTGGGACATAATATTTGGCTCATTTAAAAAATTATCAACCTCTCTTTCAATTAAAAATTCTCTTGAAGCTTTGATTTTACCATCAACTCTCCACTTCACTAATAGTTTTGTATCTGTAATCACAGTAGCTTTCCCCCCTGAATTTTGATATAATAAACTTAAATAAACAACAGGATAATAAATAGTAGTGTCGCCATCAATAAAGTATTTGCCAAACTTGGCCTGACGTCCTGCAAAAACTTCAACGTTTACATCAAAATTCAATGTATAAAAATTATATGCAGCAAATAATAAAGAAATAACTGCAATCACGGTTACACAATTTTTCCTCATCCAATGTATCATACCTTCAATATTAATAACGATTTTATTGCTAATCTGCAATTGTTATCTACACCCCCACTCCCGTCAATTCTTCAAACTCCTGCAACAACTCTTTTTGTCTATCGGTGAGGGTGGTGGGGACTTTGACGTTGACTGTCACGAACAGGTCGCCGGATTTATCGCCGACGCTGAGTCCCGCGCCCCGGAGCCGAAGAAGTGAACCCGGCTGAGTTCCGGCCGGAACGTTGAGCATCACTTTTTTAGACAGCGTCTGCACCGCCACTTTGGCGCCCAGCGCCGCCTGAGGAAAACTGATGTCCACCGATGTATGAATATCGCTGTCTTCCCGTTTGAATTTTTGATCGTCCATAATATTGACCTTTATAATTAAATCGCCCTGAGGGCCATTGTTTTTTCCCGGATAACCGAGGCCTTTGAGCCTGACCGTTCCGTCATGTTCAATCCCCGGAGGAATCTTAACCGATAGTTTTTTGCGTTTTTTGACCGCTCCCGTTCCCCGGCACCGCTGGCACATCTGCCCCGGTTCAACGCCTCGCCCCAGACATGACGGACAGGGCCGTGAAATCGCGAAAGCGCCCTGCGTATGCGTTACCTGCCCGGTGCCGCTGCAGCGCGAACATACTCTCTGCCCGCCGGAAACATATCCCGTCGCCGAACAGGACGAGCAACTTTCCGGCAGATGCATTTTGATTTTTTTTGCAACACCGGTTGCCGATTGTTCGACCGATATTTTCATCGTGATGCGTATATCGCGACCCTTGCGGGGAGCGTTCGGAGGCGGCGTTCCATAACCGCGCTGCCGCGTTCGAGTGCGGATGTTATCGCCGAAAAGCGAACTGAAAATATCGCCCAGACCGCCCAGACCGGAAAGATCGTTCATGTCGAAATTACCGCCGAAAGCCTGCCGGAAATCGCCGTTGGTATAAAATCGTCCTCCGCCCCCTCCGGGAAAACCGCCCGCGCCCTGGCGAGGATCGAATCCTCCGAATTTGCGCATCGTATCATATTGCTGGCGTTTTTTATCATCCTTGAGGACGTCGTAAGCTTCGGAAATTTCCTTGAATTTTTCCTCAGCCTGCTTGTCGCCCTTATTGTGGTCAGGATGATATTTTTTGGCCAGCGTGCGGTACTTGTGCTTTATCTCATCGGTTTTGGCATTCTCATCCACACCGAGAGTTTTATAATAATCCCGGGCCATCTATTTATCTTTCGCCTTATCTTCAATTTTGAATACGACCGTCAAAAACAGATTATCAATATGCTGCTTGGCTGTCGAATCATCCGCAACGCCTCCGGAAAAATCAAGCAACGTGCTTTTTTGGTAAACCTCTTCCCCGGTTCCGCCGCATTTTTTGCAACGGATAAAAAATATTTGTCCGAAGCCATAACACTTTTTACATTTGCACGTTAGCGGGAGATTGATTTTTATTTTTCCTCCTTGAGAAGCCTGTTCAGGAGTTAATTCCAAAAACAGATTCAAAAACTCAGGTTTGCCGATATCGAAATATGTCAGGATACCGTCTTTGAAATCATCGAATAAATCCTGAACTTGCTTTTTTCTATCTATGTTGACATTGACTTCGAAATCAAAATCCTTAACCGTTTCTCCCTCGCCGTGGACATATCCGGCGATTTGTTCATAAGCCAGAAGTATTCGTTTGAATTTATCGCCGGTACCGCCGACGATATCGGGATGATACCTTTTGGCCATCCGTCGAAAAGCGGATTTGATTTCGCCCCGGCTGGCATCTTTACTGATACCGAGTATGTCAAACGGTTCTTTTTTCATAGCGATAAACTATACGTCTTTTGGCCTCCGGTCAATCATTTGTTTTGTTCGATCTATATGTAACAAAAAGGGGCTTTCTTTCAAAAGCCCCCTTTACCAGAGAGCAATCCATGCCCTCAATCTATATTAAAGCGTGTGTCATTCTTCATCAACAACTTCATAATCGGCATCGACTGTCTTACTGTCGTCTGCAGATTGTGCTTGCGAAGTTTGATCGGTATTCATATCGGGATCCGGATGTGCTCCCTGTTGCTGCGCTTGTTGCTGATAAATATTCTGCGCGGCTGCATGCCAGGCGGCGGTCAAATCATCGGAAGCCGATTTAATCTCCTCGGTGTTTTCGCCTTTAAGAGCCTCTTTCACTCGCGATATAGCCGCCTCGATTTTGGTTTTGTTATCGGCATCGAGTTTATCGCCCATATCCTTGAGGTTCTTCTCAGCCATAAAAACCGCCTGGTCGGCTTCATTACGAATTTGAACTTTCTTATGTTTTTCCTCGTCTTCGGCTTCATGCGACTTGGCGTCGTCAACCATTTTCTCAATTTCCGATTCGGCCAAACCCGATGAAGCCTCGATACGCACCGATTGCTTTTTGCCGGTACCTTTATCCTGCGCCGACACTTCGAGAATACCGTCGGCATTGATATCGAAAGTGACCTCAATCTGCGGCATCCCTCTCGGCGCCGGAGGTATTCCGTCAAGATGAAAGCGCCCGATGGTTTTATTGTCGATTGCCATCTTGCGCTCGCCCTGAAGGACATGCACTTCAACCGAAGGCTGATTTTCCTGCGCGGTAGAAAACACCTGTGATTTTTTTGTCGGAATCGTCGTATTACGTTCGATAATCACGGTATCAACACCACCCAGGGTCTCAATACCAAGCGACAATGGGATCACATCGAGAAGCAAAAGATCGTTGACATCGCCTGTCAAAACGCCGCCCTGCAAAGCCGCGCCCATGGCGACGACTTCATCCGGATTGACTCCTTTATTCGGTTCCCTGCCAAACATTTTGCTGACCCGTTCAACGACTTTGGGCATCCGGGTCATTCCGCCAACCATGACAACATCATCAATATCGGAAAAATTGATGCCTGCGTCTTCGATAGCCTTGCGCACCGGTGTAATCGACCGCTCAACCAGATCGTCAGTCAACTGCTCGTATTTGGCCCGGCTGAGAGTCATATTGAGATGTCTCGGGCCGGACGAATCGGCCGTCACGAAGGGCAGATTAATATTGGTCTCAAGCGTAGATGATAATTCAATTTTAGCCTTTTCGGCGGCTTCCTTTAATCGCTGCAAAGCCATCGGGTCCTTTGAAAGGTCTATTGCGTCGGTTTTTTTGAATTCATCAGCCAGCCAGTCAATGATTCGTTTATCAAAATCATCGCCGCCCAGATGTGTATCGCCGTTGGTTGACAAGACTTCAAAAACTCCATCCGATAATTCGAGAATTGAAATATCAAAGGTTCCGCCGCCAAGGTCATAAACCGCGATTTTGCCTGATTTCTTTTTATCGAGTCCATAAGCCAGAGCCGCGGCGGTAGGTTCGTTGATAATTCGCTTGACATCCAATCCGGCAATCCGACCGGCGTCCTTGGTCGCCTGACGTTGACGATCATTAAAATAGGCCGGAACGGTAATGACAGCTTCTTTGACTTCATACCCAAGATAATCTTCCGCAGCCTTCTTGAGGTATGACAGCACCATCGCCGAAACCTGGGGCGGAGCGTAATCTTTTCCATTCATAATTACGCGCAACTCGCCATTGCTGTTCTTCTTCACTTTATATGGGAAGTTTTTCAATTCCTGAGTTATCTCATCGTATACCCGCCCCATTAGTCTTTTAATCGAGAAAATGGTATTCTCCGGATTGGTGACGGCCTGACGTTTGGCAACAGCGCCGACTAATCTTTCGCCCTTCTTATCGACGGCAACGACGGAAGGCGTTGTTCTCCCGCCTTCAGGATTATTTATAATCTTTGCCTCTTGTCCTTCGATGACCGCAAGACAGGAATTGGTGGTTCCCAGATCGATTCCTATGATTTTTTTGCTCATATCTAAATCTCCTTTTGGCACTTTTTTTCAAATATCTATCAAATATAGTGCCGAAAACGATAAGCTATTATATATAAATCAATTACGGAGAATTTAGAATTCTAAGAATTAGTCGTACTGCCAATTTGGACAAAATTATGCGCCACAATGGCATTATATTTATCTTTACATGCTATTTTGGCTTAGATTACTGCTTTAGATTTAGTTTGTTTAAAAATATTTTGGCTGTTTTTGATATATTATTTTGCTGATCAGGCTTATAATTCTCGAGTTTCTTTATTATTTCATCATCGCCGATCTTTTCAAGAGCCTTAATTATTGCGGATTGAATCAGATTTACGGACAATTTACCGGACGATAATTCTTTTAATTTTTGATCGTTTTGCAGAAGATTCCAGAGATAATCGCGTGCTTCCAAACTCCCGGTGAGCGCAAGGGCATTAATAATACGGTCGGCCTCGCCCTTTTGCCGGCCGATCAGATCAACATAAAACGGGAATAAATCGCTTCTTTTCTTCAGGCCCAAAACGATAATGGCGGCTTCACGGACAGAGCTATCGGGATCCTCCGCAAGGAGCATTAACAAATCAACCGATTCATTGGCGTCTATCTTCTCCAGCGCTCTAACCATTTCAAGGCGAACCCGAACATCGGAGTCTGATAGTCTGAACCTGAAAGCATCGCAGGCTTCCTTGTCCCCCAAATTTCCCAGAACAAAAATAGCATTTCTAATCAGATACCACTTTTCATCGGGCAATTCGCGGCGATCGAAGGGTCGCATAAAATATTTCTCATCCCTCAATATATCCGAAAATACTTTCACCGCCGGTTGGCCCGATTCCGATAGAATTTTCAAACAGTGTTGACGGATTTGACGGTTAGGGTGGATTACGATTTCCGCTAATTGAAGAGCAACCTCTTCTGATTGCAGGGCTATTAAAATATCTCGTACCTGTTTAACGAGATTACCGTTCGGTGTCTGAATTCCCCTTATCAATTGAGAGATCAATTCTTTATTATCCAGCACTTCAAAGATACGTCGCACCGTAACCGAGTCATAAACTAAAACCCCATTCTCATAACGGCGGCTGGAGCTGAGAACATTTAAAAATTCCGCGACAGCCTTATATCTCTGCATAGAAATCATAACATTTAATAGCTCAAAGGCGACTTCGGAGAATTCAAATGACTCCAGTCCGCGAGTAAACAAAGACTGCATATAGCGCAGAATCGCGTTCAAAAACTCGTTTTCTCCCGCAGTGATGCTGGTGGCTATTATATCTTTTAATAGACAAATTGAATGCTGGCGATAGATGGCCGTATCGGAGGCGAGGTAATTTACTACCTTTTCGGAAATGCTGGCCGCTTTACCAATCTGCCGGGTTCGCAGCAACCTGATAAAGGCATCACGGAATTCGCCATAGAGCGCTTCCCGGTACTTTTCAGAATAAATATCATTGCCGATACGATCAATATCCTGAACTGTTTCCAGCATAATCGAGGCCGGAACGGATAAGCAATTTTCAAGTATATTCGATTGGTAACCCTGATCCATTAAATGCGATTGGATTTTATTGGTCAATTCGTCACGGCGCGGGTGGAAATTAAAAGAATGAATAAGTTGAATCAATTCGTCGGGTAACTCATCGTTCTTATAGGGATTTTCCTCCAGAATCCTCAAGGCCATCGACAACAGCTCAGAAGACTGCAACTCCGAAAACTTTTCTGGCAATATAAATTGCACGATTTCTTTATGATAATCGATTCCGGAGTCTTCGGCCTGGTTACCGGTATCCATATAACCGCCGGCCAGCATCTTTACCGCCAGATTAATATCGCCCGATAAATAATCCGTCACCATGCGCCTGACGGAAAAATCATCAAGTTGCACTTCGCGATACCGTAAACCGGTATTATATAGTTTTTCAATTAGGGGACTATTGATTAAAATCGTCGAAATCCGTAGCCTCTCTAAATATGATTCCATCGCATAATCAGGGTGAGAAGGATTTATACGTCCGACAAACCGCTCAATAAAAGCAGTAAACTCACCGGCTGTCAGATTTTCGTCGAAAGCGATCGATTTGATATCCAGCTCATGCATTTTATCTTTAAGATAGTTCACGGCCCCGGCATCGGCCATGAGAATATTATTGGCGTATAATCGTCCCTCAGTGAAATATAATATAAAATATTTTTTAAATCCGAACAGGCGTTGCAAACCCAGAAACGGCTTGGAGAGGCCATTGAGAATCATGGGATGGTCAATGGCATATATTCCGGCTTTGCGACAAATCAAAAACAGTTCGTGGACAATCTCCCGGGTCAGGCTTTTAATATCGGTTTGAAGATTTTTCTCGCTAAGATTTATATTGCGTTCCATTAGTGCTCCTCAAAACAATAGATGCGATTTTTCTGACACGCCACAAAAATCCTGTTATTATTAATTACCGCCGCAAATGCGACCGGCCCTTCCAAATTGTGGCTATCTAACATCTCTCCGCTTTCGGCATCGAGACTATAAAAATTCCGATCATACGACCCTATTAAAACGGTATGACTATGTATAACAGGGCTGGCGACGACAACACCGTCAGTCTGATACTCCCAAATTATTCCGCCATCCTCGGCCGATAAACAATAAACTTTGCCGTCGGTGCATCCTATGTAGATTCTATCGTTATGTTCCACGGCTTTGCCTCTATACGCATACCCGATACCGGTTCGCCATACAACACTACCATTGTTCTTATCATGCGCCAGAATATCGCCGTCGGTTAAACCGATATATAAATAACGACCGATACCCAGTTTTGAACTTATCGAGGCATTGCAATCGATTTCCCATATCAAAGAACCATCGCCGGGCTCAACAGCCTTTACCTGACCACTACCGGCCGCATAATAAATCTGAGAACCATCATAAACCGGAAGGATATCAACGACATCATCGTTTTTCAACCTCCATTCCCGGCGCAAATCGGTCAAATTGAGCGACAATAAGCCGGTGGTAGTGCCCACAATAAGGCTGTTATTAACTATTATCGGCCCGGATCGAATATCTTTTACATTAAGTTCGCCTATCTTCTTGCCGGTAAAGAGATTTTGGACTCTAATCTGCCCCAGAGGCGACTTTTTTACATAGACAATTAATGAGTCGGTTAACAACGGCGGTAAGATAAAGCCTCGTCCCTGTTTAATCCGACACACCCTCTTCCCTGATTCCTGATCATAAAAAACCACGCGATTGCGAGAGGTTCGAACGCTGAGATAGCGGTCGCCGAGTATTATCGGGTCGGTCGGAGCGCCTTTGATTTTATATTCGTATAAAAGATTTAGCTGCCCGGTAAGATTTCCATCAGAAGGATAAACGCCCAATTTTTGTTCATTTATTGGTTTAAAATACCCATTGTTGCGCTTTAATTTTTTGGGAACGGTGCAGGCCGAGAATAAAAAAATAACGACCGCTGATAATATCGGAAATAAGGATTTCATTAGAAATTCCACCCGAAAAAGAAGTCGGTCCTTGTACTTTTTGAAATACCGTGAAAATTATGAATTCGGGAAAAATCAAATCTGAGGACTACCAAATAACCCAGGGCTACCCGTATTGAGGCACCGAATGATCCTCGCCATCCTATCCAGTTATCATCCCAGGCGGTTCCGGCGTCATGGAATAAGGCGCCTTGAATACCGCTGAATTTCATTGCCCCGATGGGGAATCCGATAATGAGGTTACTAATCAGAGGAAATCGAAGCTCCATAGAGTTAAAAAGAATGTTACGATTGTAGAAATGCCGACGGCTGAGGCCTCTAAATGACCAGCTGCCTCCAAGATATATTCTCTGCGGTTCGGTGCCAGCCGATGAATAAGCAAAGAATCGACTGGCAAATGATGAGCGATTGCCCAGCCTTAGATAATGCCGAAAATCAATAGATGCCAGGCGGTTAAATGTTTCGGCCGAATTCAAATCGTAGCTTAAACCGACTGTTAAATTGAGCCGCCGTCCCTCAATCGGGCCCAAAGGTTCCCAAAGCGTGTTATCAGTGATAAAACTAAATAGCTGAGTCGCGGGTAGAGCTTGGCGCCGCTGTAAACCGGCGAATCTTTCTTTATCGCTGTATCTCAGAAACAGTGATGTTTCGATACGGTCGAATTTTGTCAGGGGATAACTTAGTAAGCCAACTCCACCGATGAGTCGCTCAAAGTAAAAGCCGTCGAAATCATTATAGTATTCATCATATAAATGAAACGCGCCCACTCCCCAATTTAAACGATTTGTTCGCCTTAGATAGGTAACGCCAACATTGAAACTGGTCAATATATCATCTTTACTCTGGGCCGTATTAGACAACAGGAATATCCACATGTTGTTACCCAGCATATCGCTCACCGCCGCCTGAATCCCGCCAATTGTTCCATAAACGCCGTCATAAGCGACTGTCGATTGAGCGATATCAAGAGAATAATCAGTCTTATACTTAACCGTGGATTCCCGGGCTTCTGTGCCTATTTTTTGCGGAATCCAGCGCACCTCAATATTCTCTTTTTCATCGACGGGGACGGTTTTCATAGTATTTATATCTGAGCGAAACAAATGAAAGCCGCGGTTTTGATAGGCGTAAAAATAAACCTCTTCGCCGTTTTTATTAAAGCGGGGATCGAATGCCCCGGTCAAATATTCGGTTACTTTGGATAGTTTTCGTCCGTGTTCAAGGCTAAATATATTAAACGACCGTTCTTCACCGCGATCGGATGAGAATATCAATTGTTGACCATCAGGACTCTCTGAGGGATATCGATCATGGCACTTTCCAAATGTAATTCGTCTCAATCGGCGGTCATCCAGATTAATGCGGTACAGAGATAAATATCCTTCGGATCCATAACCTCCGCGATCGGATGAAAATATAATTGAGTTTCCTTTGCATCCAAATGATGGGTCCAGATCATTATAGAGATCATCGGTGAGCTGCGTCAATTCCCCCGACTCGAGATGTATCATATAGATGTCGGCATATCCGCTCAATTGATATCCGGTGAAGACAACCCGATCTCCCTGGGGAGAAAATCGAGGCGACACTAATCCGATAAGATTTTCAAACTCATACTTTGTGATTACTTTTCGATGATCCAGATCATAAATATACAGTACATCCCGTTCCTGTGATTTAGATGCAAAGGCCAGCAGCTTATCGTCAAATTGATCGACACCGCTCGACAGCAAATGCAACGACTCATACTTGGCCGATCGTTCGCCCTTAAGAAGAGTTATTACTTTTTTGCTTTCCCCTTTGGCCGGCTGCATATAAATGGCCGAATAACCAACCTTGTTGGCTTTGTATATCACCCAGGGTTCTTCGATACCGTTTTCGTTGGTCAAGGTAACCGGTACCGGTCGGACGGCGAAGATTCGATTGGTTAACCTGGTAGCTCTTTTATCAGGTAAATCAAGATTGGCTATCTGCGGGAAGTACTTTTTTTTGAGATAATATGACCACTTTTCGGAAAGCTCATTCAAATTATGCCCCAGCGTAAAAGTAACAACATCATCAAATGTTTTTCCCACCGACCAGTTTTCAAATAATTCTGTAATTTTATCCTCACCATATTCATCAGCGATAAAATGGCAAATTGACTCGCCCAGCTTATACACATAATAGGTATTGTTATAAATCCATATGTTTCTTATGGACGGCAAATTACCGTTGATGACCATATCCCTTAAAACCATGTCGCCTTCGCTGTCCCACTCACGAGACCAGTAATTAGCCAGCCCCTCGATGAACCATTGCGGCGGAAAAGCCGACGCCATACGGCCGTAATCCTGCATTGTCTGTCCAATCTTAGCGAAAGTGAAGACGTGCACCATTTCATGCCAGATGACTTTATTGAAATCGGAGTACGAACCGTTGAAAGGTACAACCACCCGACCCTTCATGTGTTCGGTGAAACCGGCCACGTTTTCGGGCAAAAAGTAAAATGTCGTATTGGTTTGCACAAAATAGTTGGGATTACTATAGATAATCAGCGGAATTGGCTCATATATTTCATAATTAAAAAGCGACGCGAGACGTTTGTAGGATTCTTCGGCGGACCAGGCTGCGATTTCGGCTAATTCCAATTCTGAAGGGTAAAAATATATCTTGAAATGTTCGGTCGTCATTACCTGCCAGTTAAAATTCGTGTACTGAATTTTATTTTTGCCAAAATAGAACTGCGCCTGCGCCTGCTCAATTGACAAAAAGCCAATAATGGCGACGATGGAAAAACTAATTATAAAAAATCTTAATCTCATCATAATTAAAACCGATAAGCGGCCAAATTGGGTTCCCACCCATATACTATAATTATACTATTAGACGATGGAAGCGCCATAACTGCTTGATATTAAATTGTATCGACCCATTATTACTCTTACTGCAGTCGATAATATAACTAATTCCCGGGGACAATACCAGTTTCCATGTGGCATAACGAACATACCCCGCTTTCATCCAAACCCGTCATTTCTATTCGATACCCTTGCCTTCTAATAATAACCTGATCGCATGAGGGGCAACGGCTATCGGCCAGTCCTTCGATATTCATATTCCCTACAAAGACGTTATTGACATACTTTTTCAGAATGGAATAGGCCCGTCTCATTGTTTTTTCCGGTGTCGGGGGATTATTTAATTGGTAACTCGGGTGATACGCCGAAAGATGCACCGGAATAGTTTTGTTTACCGAGTTCACAAACTCGCCCAGCTTTTGAAAGTCATCATCGTCATCATTCAGACCGGGTATAATCAAATTGGTCAACTCAAGATGAGCCGGTGATTTTTCGATAAGTTTGATAACTTCCAAAACCGGTTCGAGTCTGCCCTTACAAATACGTTTATAAAATTCCGGTTTCATTCCTTTGAGATCGATATTGAAAGCGTCAATATAGGGGAGCAATTTCTCTAATGGTTCAGAATTAATATATCCGTTGGAAACTATCACATTATCAAGACCGGCCTTTTTGACTTGAGGCGCCGCATCCAAAATATATTCAAACCAGATAAACGGCTCAGTATAGGTATAAGCGATTCCGATTGAATCTTTTTGAGCGCCTATTCCCGGCAATTTTTCAGGAGCAATATAAACAGTTGGAACTTTTTCCTGCGATATTTGCCAGTTCTGGCAATGGCGGCAGGATAAATTACATCCGTTGGCGCCTATTGATACAATACTCGTTATCGGCTTAAAATGATATAGCGGCTTTTTTTCAATGGGATCGATGGCAATGGTTACCGTTTCGCCAAAATTATCGGTAACCAACCGGCCGTCTTTGTTAAATCGGGAATGACATATTCCTCGCTTCCCCGGTTTCAGCCGACAAAGGGCCGGACATAATAAGCATTGAACCCGGTTGTTCTGCAGTTTTTTTTGATATAAAGCCTCACGAATCATATCTATGACAAAATCCTGTCGGCGGCGGCGTTTAAGTTATCGCATATATAATACGGAGAGGGATATGGCAGGGGGGGATATTCTTTTTCTGTGTCTTTACCGTAACCTGTGCGAACCAGGACGGGTATCGCTCCGGCGGATTGACCGCATTGAATGTCTGCCAGTTTGTCGCCAATCATGTAGGATCGTTTCAAATCGATTCCCAATTCGGTCGCGCTCATTTCAATCATCCCCGGTCGAGGCTTGCGGCATTCATCTTCCCTGGTGTATTCGGGAACATCTCCATCGGGATAGTACGGGCAAAATCTGATATCGTCTATCTCGACACCATTTTCTTTCAGTAATTCTACCAGACGATTATTTACTTTCACAACGGTTTCTTCGGGGAAAAAGCCCCGCGCCACGCCCGATTGATTGGAGATAATCACGATTTTAAATCCGGCCTCTTTCAATTTTCGTAAGGCGTTAACCGAGCCTTCAATAAATTCAATCTTTTCCGGGTCGGCCAGATAATGCTTATCGACTATCAAGGTACCGTCACGATCAATAAATACGGCCGGAGACAGAACTTCCTGATTGAGAATTATTGCCGCCTGTTCGTAGACAAGATCAACCGTCAAACGAGTGAAACAGTATTGTTCCTCTCGATAACAAGGGACATTGCCGTGCAGCGAACAGGGGCGGCATTTTTCGTCCGTGCCCAGCATCTTATCATGGATTCCCATGGGATAAAATCCAAGCTGTTCATGAGTCGGCCCGAACAGTCCCATAGTCGGAGTCCCGCATGCTGAGGAGAGATGCATTAATCCGGAATCATTGGTCAAACTCAAGCGATGCAGTGACAGGAGTTCGCAAATTCGATCCAGCGGTTCATCCTTATAAATTGAAACTTTGTCTTTCGGCAAAGGAGAAAGCTTATCTTCAATTTCCTTATCCGCCGATGACAGAAATACCGACACCGGAAAATTAAAATCACCAACAATTTTTTCAATAACGGAAACGAAATTTTCGATCGACCAGCTTTTAACGGGCGAACCGGTGCCCGGCGCGACGGCAACGCCTTCTCTCCGATATTTATAATCCGACAATTTTTCATAGGGCAAAAATATATCCGGCCGTTTGGCGATACGTTCGCCCTTTAGCCGATCTATTACGAGATTATACTGATCAATCGTATGCGGTATCGGTGAAACGAATTTCTTTCCATTGACGGCTGCCTGCCGCTCTCTGCGCCTTTTTTTATAAACTACTTTATAGCGGGCTTTGCATAAATTTGCCAGATGAAAGGAACGGAAATTTTTATGTAAATCGACGACCAGGTCGGGTTGGAAATCATCTAACTTAATTGATAGTTTAATAAGATCAAGATAGCTCCCCCTATCGGGAAAAGTTAATACTTCATCGACTCCGAAAAGCGAATGACACAGAGATTGATATGGCTCCCGTGTTATGTAAAATATTTTTGAATTCGGATATAGAAAACGCAGATTTTTAATAGTCGGCCCGGTTAGCGTAACATCACCCAAGCGTCCCAGACGTATGATAATAATATTCCGCATCAGTTGACAAATATAAAAGAAATAATTCCCGCGGCAAGGCAATAAAACCCAAAAATAAAAAACTTACCGCGTGCGATCAGTTTCAGAAGGTAATGAATCGAGAGCAATCCAAATACAAAGGACACTAAAGCTCCAATTAAGTACAACCCGATTTCGCTTCCCGACCAGGCCATATTATCACTCGATAATAAATCCAACAGAAATGCTCCTCCGATAGCCGGTATGGCGAGTAAAAATGAAAACTCCGCCGCCTTAGCCGGCTTGATTCCCAAAAGCATGGCATAGGTGATTGTACTTCCGGAGCGAGATATGCCGGGTAAAATAGCTAAAGCCTGGGCAATCCCGATAGCGAAACCTCGAGGAATATTTATTTGCAGGTTCTTATTGCGGGCTAATCCGCTGGCCAGGAGGATCATACCCGTAACAACAAGCATGGCCGACGTAAAGGCTGTTGAGCCAAAAGCCGATTCGATTGATGATTTTAATGAAAACCCCACTATCACGGCCGGAATTGTCCCGACAATAATTGCCAGCAATAGACGCAGGTTTTCATCGCGGTTTTCAGAATGGCCCAGCAAGGCTTTTACGATTCCAAAGAGTCGTTTATAATAATATACCAGCACCGCGACCAAAGTACCGAAATGAAGCCATATCTCAAGACTGACTCCCGGAGCTTTGATTCCCAGCATATGCTGGCTGATGACCAGATGGCCCGATGAAGAAATCGGCAAAAATTCAGTTAACCCCTGAATAACGCCTAAAATTAAGACATCCCAAAATTCCATCTATATTCAATTCTATGAAATGATTATTTCAAGTATTAAAACTCGAATAAATCCAGGCCCGCCATGATCGCGAATTGGTCATCCAATTGTAATTCGACGGTAAAATCAGCCAGTGTCATAACGCTAAAGACGGCTCCAATACTGCCGCCTAATTTTAGTTCGGAATTGGAACCGCCGCCAACCTTTTGACCCACCCCATTATAAATATCATCGGTCGAGACCCGCTGGAGACGCAAATGCAGTTGAGCGTAAGGTTCAATTTTTTTTCCGCTCTGCAAATCATGCGTATAGGATCCGGTTATCGAACCGGTCAGGCTAAAATATTTCCCGTCATCAAACCTGGAATATTCTATTCCTGTCCCGAGAGACATATCAAAAGGATTTTCCCCTCGGATATATTCCCACAATTGATATTTAGCGTCAATTCCCAATATTAAATTTACGTCGCTTCTTTCCGGATCAATAAGTCCGCCTCTAACGCGACCCTCGATATACTCAGCCAGTCCCATTCGCCATGAACCGACCACGCCTAACGCGTCCTCGGCGATAATTAAATAACCTCCGCCAATATTAGTTCCCTTTTCAAGACAATCTGCCGATGTCATTTGCCCCAGAAACTGCCCCGATGCCGATCCGGCGATCATACAGACAATAATAAAAAATCTTGTCACTCTCATCATTTAATGATGTCTCCTTTCGTATATTGGCTTAAATATAAATAATCTCTTGCCTCATTCCGGTCAACAAAAACAAAACTCTCGCCCGGCAAATATTAATATTGACAAGGAGGGGTCAGGCGTCATACTATTTACAAAATGAAATCTCAAATAGTTTCAACAAGCGCTTTATATATGATATTATCAATTTTACCACCATCAGAGATCAAAACTCATATAATATATATTGGTCTGGATGAAATTTCGTCGCGTTAATTAGCAAGAGAGGTATTTATGGCTCAACACCGAGAACGCTGGGGAACAAGAATGGGGGTCATCCTGGCCGTCGCAGGCTCCGCGGTCGGCTTAGGTAATTTCCTGAGATTTCCGGTTCAGGCCGCCCAAAACGGCGGCGGCGCGTTTATGATTCCTTATTTATGCGCGTTTCTGTTAATTGGGATCCCACTGATGTGGGTAGAATGGACGGCCGGACGCTACGGCGGCAGTTACGGCCATTCTTCAGCGCCCGGTATTTTCCAATCATTATGGAAACGCAATCGGGCGATTAAATATATCGGTGTTCTTGGCATATTGGGTCCGTTGATTATCTATATGTATTACGTTTATATCGAATCATGGACATTAGCGTATTGTTTCTATTCAGCGACTGGAACTTTGAGTCAGGCCAGCGAAGGAGGACAGTTAACCAATTTCCTTTCCGGATTGCAGGGAATTGAACACAATCATTGGTTTGGCGGTTTAAGCGCCGCGTTTACTTTCTTCATAATTACATTCTCGGTCAATATCTTCATCACATTTTTTGGCATTAAAGGCGGTATCGAAAAAATGTGCAATATTGCCCTGCCCGCTCTATTAATCTTCGGCATACTGTTAGTAATTCGAGTCATCACCATGGATTGGGGCGAGTTTAACGGCCTTGGATTTTTGTGGAATCCTGATTTCTCTCAATTAAAATCCGGGAAAGTCTGGCTGGCCGCGGCAGGACAGGTGTTCTACACTTTGTCTCTGGGTATGGGCGTTATCCTGTCTTATTCAAGTTACCTTAGAGAAACCGATGATGTTCCTCTGGCGGGGTTATCGGCGGCAAGTACCAATGAATTCGCCGAGGTCATTCTGGGCGGTTCGCTTATCATCCCGGCCGCGTTTTTCTTCTTTGGCAATGAAGGCATCGTCGAAATAGCCAATTCCGGCGCCTTTAACCTCGGATTCGTTACTATGCCCGGAATATTCGGCCAGATACCATTCGGGCAGTTATTCAGTTTTCTCTGGTTTTTAATGCTATTTTTGGCAGGCATAACATCTTCGATATCCCTGACACAGCCGTTGGTAGGCTTTTTCCAGGACGAATTCGGAATGAGCCGCAAAAGAGCGGTCATAGCTTTCGCCCTGAGCACTTTTATATTATGTCAACCGGCAATATGGTTTTTTGATAAAGGAGTCTTGGGCGATCTTGATTTCTGGGGAGGGAGCTTTATAATCGTCCTGGGCGCGACGATTGAAATTATTCTGGTAGCCTGGATTTTTGGAATCGATAAACTCTGGGCCGAAATGCATGTCGGTTCCAAGATGAGAGTTCCCGGGTTTTTCAAGTATATTATCAAGTATGTCACTCCAATTTTTCTACTGGCTATTTTGGGAACATGGTTTGTTCAGGATTGGGTCGATGTGATTCTAATGAGGGGTGTCGCCGAAGAGGATATGCCCTATATATTGGGAACGCGCATCGGCTTGGTAATCGTATTCTTAGTTCTCTGTATTTTAGTCCGTATTGCTTGGCAAAAACGTAAACGTGAAACCGGAAGCGAGGTGTAAGATGGAATTAGGCGGATGGATTATGTTAATTATCATGTGGGGCGGTGTAATTTCTATAGGAACATTTTGCTTCCGAAGAATATTAGCCGAAAACGACGACGACACACAATTATAAAGAAAGATAGTATCGATAGAATACAGCCGGGAAAAACTTCAGAATTCGGAGGTATTTCCCGGTTTATTTTAAATATGCGTTACCGGTTTTAAACCTATTAGTATTGGTGTCGTTACCCCATCCGGTATCGGTATCATTGAATCGCGTTTAAATACTTCAAGGCCGACTTCTTTCATCAAATCCATCCAGGTCGTCAGCTCAAACAGCCCCAACAAATGACAATCGATTTCAATCGAAAGTTCTCCGGAACGCCTGATTAAGTAGATAAAATTCCCCTCGTAGCAGTAATCATCCGGGATCGGATCATAATAATTTTCTATCAAAGTAATCTCAACATCGCCCAGGCTTCGAGTAGTATGCCGGGTTTTATTTTGTCTGAACGTCTCAATAGTTTCTTCAACACAGGTCAGGAAAACGCCGCCGGGTCTCAAATGAGCATAGGCAGTCGTAAAAGCCGCTTTCAGACTTTCCGGCGTCCGCATATAACTGATGGAATCAAATACCGTAACGGCATCAAACCCTTGTCCCAATCGGACCGAGCGCATATCCCCATGCTCGTATTTGACATCGGGATTAAGGGTTCGGGCCAGATGTAACATATCATGACTGATATCCACTCCGGTGACATCAAAATATTTGGCCAGCGTATTATCGTTATGGCCACCGCCGCATCCCATATTCAGGATATTCTTGACCGGAATCTGAGAATGCTCTTTTATGAGTTTGACATATTCTTCGGTTTCTTCGATATAATCGTCGGGAGGACTGATTATCGGCCAGGCCCAGGCTAAATCTTCATACATGCGCCGCTTATCGGCCGTAACAAATGTCTGCATCGCTACCCCCTGAAATTTCCGGAATCAATATTTGATACGCAATAATCGCCGGTATTATAAAAAATCGCAATATAAATTTCACTCGGGAATATAGTTTTTAGTCGTCTATTTCTTCGGCTCGATTTAGATAATCTATTCCCATCTTAGCCAATTTTTCTTTTTCAAGCTTTTCAATTGAACTGGACGAAATGAATTTTTCAAAAGCCAAATCAAGCCGCCCCAGATTCAAATCGGCATAGAGGCTGTCTTCCTTTTTCTCTTCCTTTATAAACTGAATATCGAGCGAGTACGCCTTGCTCTTCATCTCGGCTATTTTATCAAATGATAATGCCCGATATGTCTCTTCTGAAATTCCATCAACCTTCAGGCGAATAATTTTATCCTCAGGCGTTTTATCCCTTATCTTCTGTTCAATCTGCGCCATGATTTCATCCGCCGAATGCCCCCTTGCTTCGACCGGCGGTAAATCCAGCATAACCCGGGTTGGTATCTCATGAAATCTAATATCCGTTAAACCGGATTTCCCAAACTCAGCTTCTATAATACCTTTCTTATAGCCGCTTTCGGCCTGGGATAAACGCTCGGTTGAACCGGAATAGTAAATATTTTTATCAACCTTCGTGAAATTATGATAATGTCCGAGGGCGACATAATCGAAATTCTTAAAACAATCAGACGGAATCATCTGCTCCGACAAATCAGCCATTTGAAACGCTTTGATACCGCCTACCACACCATGCAGAACCAGGATATTGATAGAAGCGTCATTAACCGGTAAAATTCTGGCGAGCTCCTGATGCAAAATTTCGGGCGTCAGGCAATGAGGAACGGCTGAGACGGACACATCACCAATCCTGATTTTTTCATAGCGCGATTTATATATAACGTGAATATTTTCATAATCCTCAAATATCGATAAAGCCGCGGCGATATATTTTTGTTTGGGAGCGTCATGATTACCCGAAATTATGACCGTTGGAATTTTATGATCCCGTCCCAGACGCAAAAGCTGGCGGGAGGCAAAGGCGATAACTTTATTGGATGGTTGTACTGTGTGAAACAGGTCGCCAGCGTTTATGATTAAATCGGGGCGCAATTCAACAATTTTATCGACGGCTCTTTTAAAGCCTTCGAAGATATCGTTTTCTCGCGGTCCGGAACCGGCGCCCAGATGATTGTCGGCAAAATGACATATTCGCATATTTATCATCCCATATTAGCCAATATACGCCTGATAAAAAAAGGCCGCAATATTAATTGCGGCCAATTAAACCTTTCCTCACAGGAAAATTCGAAATATAGAATCGCCTAATATATGCCGTACTTGCTAATGCGATCCCGAAGAGTATTGCGGGATATACCCAGCATATCCGAAGCCTTGACCTGATTGGAATTAAAATGTTTCAGGCAGGCGGAGATCAAAGCCTTTTCCATGGATGACTGCATCAGATGATAAATACCGCCCTCGCTGCTGCCGATCAGTTTTGGAAATACCGGCTCAATCAGGCGAGCAAACATTTCGGTGTAATTATCCTGCAAGCCTTCCACATCAATTTCAACCTTATTGGTGTCTTCATTGCAGACCGGGAAATCTTCCGGTTGAAGCATATCTGATTTGGACATGACCATAGCGGTATGAATATTATTCTCAAGTTCCCTGACATTTCCCGGCCAGATATATTTCGATAATACTGTCTTGGCCTTTTTGGAAACGGAACGGACGTCTTTCCCCAGGGATTTATTATATTTCTTGATAAAATGATCTACCAGGAGAGGTATATCCTCGCGACGGTCGCGCAGAGGCGGAATGTACAGAGAAACAACTTTCAATCGATAGAAGAGGTCAACTCGAAAAGAGCCATCCTTCATGCATTGAACTAATGATTTATTTGTTGCCGCGATAACCCGGACGTCAACACCAATTGTCTCATTACCACCCAGCCGCTCAAATTCTTTTTCCTGTAAAACGCGAAGTACTTTTCCTTGAGTCAACATCGACATATCAGCGACTTCATCAAGGAAAATTGTCCCGTCATCGCATTGTTCGAATTTTCCGATACGCTTGAAATACGCGCCGGTGAAGGCTCCTTTTTCATGACCGAATAATTCCGACTCCAGCAGGGTATCGGATAACGCGGCACAGTTGACCGATAGGAAAGTATTGTTTCGCCTCAGGCTATTACGATGAATAGCGCGAGCTACCAATTCTTTTCCGGTGCCCGACTCGCCGAAAATTAGAACCGACGCATCGGTCTTGGCGACCTGACCAATCATCTTGGCAATTTCGACTATTTCGGGCGATTGACCGATAATAATATCTTTCGCCTTATCATCATCCGATGCGATCACATGCGGCGTTCTGATATGGGGCTCCTGCTGATAACCGCATGCTTTATTAACTATTTCAATCAATTTATTCAGTTCAAATGGCTTGGTTAAATATTCATACGCACCCTCGCGCATAGCTTCCATCGCATTTTCGGTTGATACAAAACCGGAGATAACTATGACGGGTAAATTATCCTTGATCTTTTTTATATTTCTTAATACATCCAGACCGGAGCACGACGGCAGGTTCACATCCAGCATTACGAGATCAAGATTTTCCTCATGCTGTTTAATATAACTCGTCGTTTCCTGTCCATCTTCCAGATGATGGAAAGCGTATTTATCAGGGTCAAATAAATTGATTAGTGATTGCGACATTTCAACGTCGTCATCAACAAGCAGTACTTTTTTCATATTTTGTATTTCCCTAACGTCTTGTAACGTACTATGGTATAGTTGTATAATCGGTTAAGGTGATGAATTTATTTAGGGGGAAATGTGCAAAAACCGCAATTTTGAACAGCTATTTATCTTTAAGACGGTATTTCTCAATCAAATCATACAGGGTCGTTCGGCTGGTACCCAATTCTCGCGAAACTCGGGATATATTCCAATTGTTTCTAATCAGGGATTCAAGTATATATTCTCTTTCGGTTTCTTCACGGACATCCTGCAAAGTCGCCCGGCCGGCACCGTTTCCCGAAACCGCGGGTAACGACAAATCCATCGGTTTTATCTTCTTGTCCTGAGCCATGATAACAGCTCTTTTAATTTTATTTTCGAGCTCACGGACATTACCAGGCCATTCGTAAGACGCTATTGCGCGGGCTGATGCCTCAGAAAATGACAGGTTGGTCCTTCTGTTTTCAAGGCCGTATCTATTTAGAAATGTCTTGGCCAGCAACAGGATATCGTCTCCCCGCTCCCGGAGAGGCGGTAAATCGATTGTTATTACTGATAGTCGATAATATAAGTCTTGACGAAAGGCGCCTTTTTTAACCTCTTCCAGTAAATCTCGATTGGTCGCCGCCAGGACACGAACCTCGAGAGGTATCTCCGCTCGTCCGCCAACCCTTTCAATAATATGGTTTTCCAAGACCCGCAGTAGCTTAACCTGAAGATTTAGCGGCAACTCACCAATTTCATCGAGGAAAATCGTGCCGTTATTAGCCAACTCGAATTTACCGATTTTCTGCGCATGGGCGTCGGTAAAGGCCCCTTTTTCATGTCCAAATAATTCCGATTCGAGCAGGTTTTCGGGAATCGCGCCGCAATTTATGGTTACAAAGGGCTGCCCCTTTCGAAGACCGGAATTATGAATTGCTCTTGAGACCAATTCTTTACCCGTCCCCGATTCCCCGGTTATCAAAACCTTATAATCGGTTCCCGATACCGTTTCGATAATTTTATAGACTTCCTGCATTTTATCCGAATCGCCAATGATATTGTCAAATCGTTTGACATTGGCCAACTCGGTCGATAGTTGCCGGTTCTCTTCCTCCAGCGATGCCATCCGGAGGCCCCGATCCATGATAATTTTCAATTGATCCAAATCGACCGGCTTTTCAAAAAAATCATATGCGCCTTTGGCGACAGCTTTGAGAGCGTTTTCTTTTTGACCATGTCCGGTGACCATAATAACTTTGCAAAAAGAATTTAACCTGAGGTAATACTCTATTAACTCTATACCTTCGGCGGCACCTTCCCGCGTATTCAAAGCTATGTCCTGGAGAACAATCAGGGGCTTATGATCAAAAGCCAGGGCGCGGGCATCATCCGGACCCGACGCTTCAACAACCTCATAATCATCAATCAGCGCCCATTTTAATTGAGACCGAATTCCCTCTTCATCATCAACTATGAGAATAACAGGTTTGGCCACTTATCTTTCTCCGGGTAAGTAGATTATAAAATCGGTTCCCCGACCTATTTCGCTTTTTACTTCCATGCGTCCGCCGTGTTTAAGTATAACTTCTCGAGACTGATACATACCTATCCCGAGACCATGCTTTTTGGTAGAGCTAAACGGCCGAAATAATTTTGAATTAATAAAATCGGCATCCATCCCGCAACCGGAATCGCTGAATTTTATTCCGATCGCTTCGCTATCAACTTCAGATACAATATTGATTGATAAAATGCCTCCTTCCGGCATCGCTTCGACCGCGTTCATTATCAAATTATCAAACACCGAACCTATTTTTTCCGGATCCACAAATACTGTAACGTTATCGTCAATTTCACAATTCAAATCAACCTGGGGAATGGTATCGATCCTAACTCTTTCAGTAGCGGATTTGATTAATTCAGCAAGGTTAGTCTCTTTAATAAAATATTTATCTTCGCCGCGATCTTCGGTGAGGCGTGATATTATTTTCTTCTGGCGATCGACCGCCCTTCCGATTGTCACCAGGGCTTCTTTTTGAAAATCGGGATTGGCTATATTCTTGTCGGCGTTTTGCAAAAGCATCGATAGCATCCCGACGGAATTTTTGAGATCGTGCAGCACAAACGATGAAAACCGGTGGTATGATTCAATTTCTCGCGACGTAACCAGCTCTTCGGTAATCCGCGCTCCATGTAAAGTCAAGGCGACCGGTCCGGCCGCGGCTTCGACAAAACCTATTTCGTCACTGAGAAGTTTTCTGCCCGAATTATGAAGGCCAATTCCCCACATACCGATAAATTGATGGCGCGCCGCGAAGGGAACAAGCAGAAATACATTAAACGGAATTAGCCTTTCCAATTCCTGATACTGATTCAGCTCCATCTCTCCGACATCTTTGACATCACTCACTTCAATCGGGCGCCCCAACCGGTGCAGCCAATCGCACAATTGATTCAAATTCTTCTCGGGAATAATACGGTCGATATCATCACCGACCAGTAATCTATAATCGCGACCCGGTTCGGATTCCTTGAGAATAAAAAAACTGTCCTCAATTTTCATTATACGATGCAATAATCTTTTGGTGCGCAAATAAATCTCATCATATTCTATCGTGGCAGAGATTTCTTCGGCGAATTCTTTCCATTCTACATCGTATTTGCGTCCCGAAGATATATGCCCACTTCCATCGGTCAAACCGGTTAATCGCGAGCGCCTGGCCTGAGAATAGAAAAAAACGATAAATGTCGAGACTATCAAAATCAAGGCTACAACTGTAAAAAAAGCCCCTTCATTCAAATTCAGTTTTCTCAATATTTCGCCTGTCAAGCCAATGACCAAAAAGTATAAGCCAAAAATGACAACAACGATTGATGAGTATGACGCTTTCCGTGAAATTATGATTCCATCATTTTCCGGCTCGAATCTTATCACATGTCTCACGTAAAACAGGCAAATCAGTCCGGCCAGAAAGAAATTCAGGGCCAAAAGATAATCACTGATTTGGCCGTATATTATGGCGATTGTTGCCAGAGCCAGAAAATTTATCACGTACGTCAATAAAAGGTAAAACGATTTCTTGATTCTTTCCCGCGATAATCCCAACGATGAACGATAGCGATTTTCAATGGCGTAAGCTCCGGCCGTAAGGCATATAATTAAATTCAGATTTATGAAAAAACGCCATTTTGGAAAATCTATAAACCAGCGGTCGCCAATAATAACGACATCCACTGCCTTTTGCCAGATCATAATTACGAATATTAGGACTGCCAGATAGAATAACAGACGAGGAAACAATCTGTGTTTTGATTCGAATTCGTTTTTATCCTGCGCCCAGCAACTCGACAAAACATACCATGTAAATGGCATGAACGATATAAAAGCATACACCAGGATATGAGCCGTTTTCCAGAGCTGCGGAAATTGTCCGAGTTCAATATACAACGCCGCGATTCCGATGACGTTTATAAAGGAAAAATATAAAAGCGGACGACTATAAGATGAAAACCGCTTGTATAATATAACCAGAAAAATACTGAGTAATAACAGGCCGAACGAAACAATTAAAAATACTTGGACCGGTTCCATTATGATTCATTCTGATCCATAAAAAACTTTACGGCGGTGCCTATCATGATGAAGTTGGCAATCAGACTGACTACGATTGACGTCAAAATTAGATAAAAAATCATTTCCGGATTAAACACCTCAACAACGCGAGCTGAAAACGATAACGGTAAGCCCGGAGTAGCTGATATTACATAAGGAATGAGGACGATTCCAAAGGCAACTATCGGGTGGCGAATAAAAGTCTTAAGGGCCCTGCCTATTATACTCGAAAGCGACGAACCGCCTGCCATAATACTGGGGATAATAAATATAAATGGGGAATATACCGCAATCGCCAAAAAATGCAGAGAGAAGAAAGCCGCTACCTGTCTTCGGGGCGACTGCTTCAACGTAAGTCCAATGACGTCCGTAAGAAAATCATAATAATAAAGAGAAAGCAAATAGAGAACAACCAGCAATCCACCCCACACCGAAGTCAATTTTATATATTTTTTTACGGCTCGACCGAATGATTGACTAAAAGCAGGTTTCTCTCCCCGATATACGGAAATCATTAAATCGGAAAATATTCCCAGGAAAAGCGCTTCCACGAGTATGGAAAACACCCGTACTGAAGTATCAAGAATTAGCGGTAACAAGACAAAATGGTTCGGATAGTGAAAAAAGGCGTCTTTAAATTGAGGATATGTAAAGCCTAACCAGCCTTTCAATAACGGACCCAATACGGGGGAAAAAATATAGTAATGTGCTGCCGCCAGTCCTATCGTCAGCAGCCCCAGAATTAACAAGGGCGACCATAATACGGCTCGTTTCATCTGCTTAAGTGTTTGCAGATACAAGAACCAAAATTCTCCGAATTGAACTCTCTGTCCCATTCTTAGCTGCCTTACTTAAGTGTTCTTTATCCCGATCACCCGGGCCGGAATCATGGAATATTAATTGACACGATATTCGAACCGGCCATTAATCCCTGTTTGTCAAATATAAAAATCTGATAATAGTATGTTCCGGCCGCCGGCAAATAATCGGTTACCGATGTCGTCGTTTGCGTATTAAATATGCCTACAACAAGATCGCTATCGTAACCGGTTAACAGACTGCTGTCTCTCAAAAGATGATATGACGCAAAATCATCCTCATATGATTGAAGCCAGCTAACCTCGACCGCGAGAGCCTCGCCGGTTAATCCAACCGCAACCGTTATGGCATCCGGGGGAGTGTTTTTCAAAGTCGATATTTCCAACTCATTGGATCCTGAGGAATTGCCATGGCTATCATAAACAAACACCCTGTAATAGTATGCTGTCGTGTCGGCCAGGGCCGTATCCTGAAAACTGGTCGTAGATTGACTGCTAATTGTTGTCACAAGGTAAGATGATTCATCTATGCCCGGGTTTTCATCGCGAAATATACGATAAAATGAAAAATCGGAAATGGCCGATCGAGTCCATTGTAATAGTACTTCAAGTGATGATTCGGTATAACCTGTCAGGGTCACCGGATCTGGCGGAAAAGTTGCGGTTAAACGAGTTCCGGCCTTTACATCCGAAGCTCGATTACCGGCGGCGTCAGTAAAACTTCCGGTAATTTCCGCGTCCAATAGCTCCGTTCCCACCGGCAAAACATAATCAATTTCATATATACCGTCATCGGCCAAACCGTCTCCGCTCAATCCCAGATCATTGAGAGCTACATTCCCGATTCCATCAATATTGACCGATGCCTCCCCTCCCGATTCGGAAGTATATAGTGAAATATGTACCGTATCGCCGACGGTTAAAACCGCACCGCCTGAATTTTCGGTAACCGAATCAATGACGGCATATCGATCAAGGATTATACTATCGGCTATCATCCCTGACGAATTACCTCCGTCACGAGTTTGAAAGCGAGCGTAAACGCGCTTCATTTCATCGCCATCGGATAATAAATATCCCTTCATTGCGCTAAAATCTTCCCAGTGGGCCGAATTAAAATCAGAGCTTTCGGAAAATTGTACGAGGCTGGTCAAGGCTGGCGCGGTTAACGCGATTGTTATTGTCCGATCATTTGTATATTCATCGCCGTTATTAATCAATATTGAAAATATCCCGGGAGTAGCACTGACGGCGCGAGACTTCTCGCCTTCATACCCGGTTGTGGTGAGCGCTGATACTCGAAAAAAATATCCGACTCCATTTGATAATCCCGTCACTTCGTATGATAAATTTTGAGTCGAGTCCAGCAATGACATATCAGAAGATGAAGAATCGGAGTAGTAGATAAAATATTGAGAAATCGCCGAAGCGTCCGAAACACCCCAACTCAACGTAATCGAACCTTCTCCAATTGCGGCGGTTAATCCCCGAGGTGCTTCAGGTTCCGCGGGCAAACCTGATACTCCGCTCGGTGATTCAATTTCCTCACTGCATGAAAGGAGGAACATGGCGACCAGAATCGATATGGCCAAAATAACATATTTTTTTATCATATCTAAAACCTCACCGCCAAAGTTAATCCGATTTTGTCTTCGCCCAAATCGGGCACCGCCGTAATTGCTTTATATTCGGAGTATGAACTATGCTCGGGAAATAAGAGAATAGTATCCAGGAGATTTAACAAATAAACTCCGGCCGTAACGGCTATTAAGAGATTTACTTTATTCTCCGCGTTATTGGCTTCTCTCTGGGTGGCCCAGACACGCTCTTCCAGGCTACTTAACTCACTCCAGTTGCGTTCTTCGGCAAAAGCCAATTTGGCGGCATTATACTCGTCAACCTTGTCGTCATAATCGCTTTTATAATGTAAATACCCAAGGGCCGAAGCAAGCGTACCCAATACAATTACCGTCGATTTGGTTTTATCGCCATAATATTTTTGTCCCCAGCCGGGGAATACTACGGATCTGAAAAACGCTTTCGCTCTGGTTTTTTTGACAAGATTTATATCAAGCTGGACAGGCTGTGACTCAGAGAAATACTCGGTTGATTGATACTTTTCATAGCCGTCCCGCTCTACCGTAAGACGGTACTGTCCGGATAAAACTCGGTCAAATCTAACGGGCGTAACACCTGACAGATTAAATAAACCCTCAAGCTTTACCAGCGCTCCTTGCGGATTAGAATTAATAAGGATATTACCTTCATCCTGGGCAAGAAGACCGGTCGAAGTGACCAAACATAAAACGCAACAGACCGCCAAATTCCATTTTATGGCCTGATTCATAAAGTAATTCCCTTTTTGATTAATTTCGGGAAAATATATCTAATCCTTGATATTGTAGCAATAAAAACTCATCCCCAAATATACAAAAACCGCGCCTTATATGTAAAGCGCGATTTGAATAATTTCAATAGATTCAGTCCTAAAAGACGCCTTTACCCGTTATAACTACGAGATTTTACCCGTTATAACTGCGAGAACTGTTCGCAGCATAATTTTGAAATCCTGCCAGATGCTCCATTTCTGAATATATTGCAAGTCATACTGCACTTTCCGCACTACCGACGCAACCGATGAATCATAACCGTTCTCGATTTGAGCCAGACCGGTCAATCCGGGCTTAACATCCAATCGTTTTTTATAATTATCCACTTGTGCTGATAATTCTTCAACGAATTTCGGGCGCTCCGGGCGAGGACCGACCAGCGACATTTGACCCAATAGAATATTCACAAACTGCGGAATCTCGTCTAACCGTGATTTACGCATAAATCTCCCCAGACGGGTTACTCTGGGATCATTCCTGGTCGCCCAAACAGCGCCGCACTTTTTCTCGGCTTCAGGCACCATTGTGCGAAACTTGTAAACATGGAACGGCGTGCCGTGCAAATTCATTCGACGACGATCCCGCCCGTTTCGTCCCAGCTTTGAACCGTTTTCCTGCCGTCTTCCGTCCCGGCGGCGATTCTGACCAACTCGCAATTGCTTATAAAAAATCGGTCCGGGTGAATCAAGCTTAATAAGGATCGGAAGAATAATAAATACCGGAAGAGTCAAAATCAAACCGACCAGAGCTCCAAAAATATCAACACTGCGCTTCAGATATGCCCTATTAAAGGCATAGCGAGGAATTACCGCCAGCCAATGCCGAAAGACGGAAATCATTAGCGTTACACCGAGAATGATGTAACTCATCAAAATTCCCAGTATTGAATTTCCCTGATTGCCTTTTTCAATACCGAGAGACAAAGCTATGGAGACTAAATTCTTATCCTCGACGGCGGTTAAAGAACCAGTCTTATCAATTGTTAAATCGGCTATCTGTTGCGCACCAACAGAATTTGAATACATAGTGGGCCCCCTAAAAGATCAAATAATTTTGGGTGATTTTTATAATTATCCCGAGCATTATTTGAAAACGAGCAAATAGACTGCCGGAAATATTGTCGAATTCGTATCCGAGTATTACTGCCTAAACCGCTATCTACCCACCGCCTAAGTTGTAACATCATAACGGCATACAATCACAATCGTGGATTTATTAGACCCACAATTTTTTATTAAAATTTTATGAAGTGTTTTTGGCTGTTTAGGTAATGAACAGCAAATCATAATACCTGCAATCTACTGCATTTCTCAAAGGAAATATTGCATTCAATTGCACTAATCATTGACCTATTTTGTTTTGATTAACTGAGCTCAGTATTCAGGCATTAAGCCTGCATTCCCCGGATAATATTGGTCGTAGTGAATTAAAGGCGACTCTTAAGCGCAATAAATCTCTGTGTGTTTAGAGTTAAATTGGGAGGTAATGGTTGTAGTTTCTGAATTCTCTCCCGGGTTGAAGATATTCGGTCGCTGGCTTGAGGATGACTGGAAGCGAGCATTTCGAAAAATCCGGCATTATCATCATTACTCATTGCTCGTAATTTTTCAAACATTGATATCATCCCGTCAGGGTGCCAGCCTGCCTTTACCATATAGGTCAATCCAAAATCGTCCGCCTCATGTTCATTGGAGCGCGAATAGCCCGACATAACGACTCCTAAGGCCGTACCTGCCAGAGCTTTCGCTTGATCTGATTTTTTTCCCAGAGCCAGATCAAGAACAAGTGATAAACCCATAACCGATTGAAGGCGCTTAACGCCGTGGCGACCCACAACATGGCTGATTTCGTGGGCCATAACGGCGGCTAACTCCGCCTCATTATCCATCTTCTTGATTAATCCGGTGTAAAAATATACAAAACCACCGGGCGCGGCGAAGGCGTTAATCTGATCCGATTCTATAACCGCGAATTTATATTCAATATCTTTGCGATCGGAAACCGCGACAATTTTCTGGCCGAGTTCATTGAAATACGCCTGCCAGTCCGCATCATTGAGCCATTTCTCAGACTGCTGAAGCTCCTGATTTAATCCCTGTCCAATTGATACTTCCTGACTCGAAGATATCAGGATAAATGATTTTCTGCCACCGGGACCGGTTGTCGCGCAGGATTGAAAAGCAAATAAAACAATTATTAAAAAGACCGGTAGATAGTATCTTGAATGATCAAATTTCATTCTAACTTACAACTTGAGCTTATTCGCCAGCTCTCCAATAATGGGAATCTGGTGAGCTTTACCCTGAACGGCGAACATGATGCCGGCGACAGCCGCCCCGATACACCCGATAATAATCGCTGTCCAGAACAACTGGCTGAGATGTGGAAATGAAAAAATAAAGGCGATTATTTCGAAAAAAAACAAGACCAGGCCCTGCCGGGCATGGAAATAAACGTACTGATCATCGCGCATTTTTAGAAGGGGAATAAAACACAGAAACGGTATATAAGCCATAACCGCCATCATCCGCTTATCTTCAGACGGCCGGGTATCAAATTCATCGCTCTCTAATTCCGGAATTCTTCCTTCATCGGAAAACTTTTCATCCTTCTTATCCTGATTAAAAAAAGACTCAGACATTTATCCTCCGGATTACAAATCCCATACAATATCTTCCCCCCGCCCGGGTACGGCAAAATGAATCGGATCGCCCTGGGGCCAAATTTCAAGCTCGCGTTCATCTTCCAGAACACCCATGCGAAAATACAAATCTCCGCGCCCATCCGGGAAAAACATACTCTTTTTCAAGCCGATTTCGGCAATGTCGCCAATGCCGAATAATATATCGCTTTTGTCCCTAACCCAGTCAGGCACTTTACGTATTTTATCTTTTGAAAATACAAACTGGCCCTGACCGGGATTCACGATATCAATTTTCAAACTTAGACGATGGTTGTCAAGCAAAAAACCCTTCTCGGTGAAATCTAACCGGAAATAAAGATAATCGTCATCGGAAACGAAGTATAATTCCTTAATGGCCCGATCGACTCGATGCATCGCGCCTCCGGCCTTAAGACAATCGTATTTTCCGGCCCCGAGCCATTCATAGTAGTTCGTCAGTTTACCGTCGATTTGCGGCGTTACGGTACCCTCCGGAGCAGTGATATGTGAAACCGGAACAACCTGAGTTATTGGCGAGAGAACGTTTTTGGGCACTTCCAGCCCTAATGATGAATAAATAAAGCTAATATGTTTTCGGTAAATTTGATCAAACAATTCGTTATGAGTTCCTCGATGCTCGTCACCGTACCACCAGTTCCAATCCGAACCTTCGGCGGCCAGAAGCGATTTTTCGGCCCGGGCGATTATTTCCGCATCGTAATTCGGATGTTCGTCTTTGAATTTGTATAACGCCCGTCTCGCCTCCCATAAAATATCCCAGGCCAGGTTATCCTCGGCATGACCGATCCAAATGCGAAAATTATTATTAATCCAGGAACCGGCGAAAATCTTTTTGAGTGGTTTAGATTGGATCTTACTTATCGCTTCAGACATTGTCACCGTTTCAATCTTAGCGTCGGAAGAAAGTCGCTCAAATAAAAGATTTAAAAACTCATCACCATCATCAGGATAAAATTCCCAGCAATTTTCGCCGTCAAGTATGACCGATACGATATTAGTTTTATCCTCTCCCAACAAATCATCCAGCCGGTAAAGCTGATTCATAAAATCATTAGCCGCCCGATTGGCTTCCCATCCCGAATAGACAAATCCAATTTTATCCGACAAGGCGTGATCGCGGAAAAATATATGAATTGCCTCACCGGATGATTCATATCTATAAATACTATGAGGCCCTGATTCATTCCGATTGAATCCGGATTTTTGCGCGGAATTATACAATACCTTTTCATCCGAGGCCATCCATTTGATGCCGTTTTCGATTAGGATTTCGGCCATAGCTTCAGATATCGAACCCTCGGACGGCCACATGCCTTTCAAATCTCTTCCGAATTTTTCCCGATACATTTCAATCGCAAGAACTACCTGGCGCCGAGCATCCTCCGGATGACAAAAGCGATTTTGCGGTAGATTTATCCCCGGTAATGCTTCCCGGGCGGAATCAGTATCACATAATAACGGCAAAATCGGATGAAAATACGGAGAAAAAGAAACCTCAATTTTATCTTCCTCAATCAAAGACTTATACGCGGGTACAATTTCAGACATAAGCGATAACTGGGCATCGATAAGAAGAGACTTATCCTCTTCGGTAAACTTTTCTCCTTTGTTAAATAGACTTTTGTAAGGTTCACGTTTTCTGATAATCGGATCAACCCAAACCAGATTGCCCCAGACAATCAAATCCCTGATTTCCTGAACAGTCGAAGTTCGAGCCGCCAGTTCCGCGTTATTATTACAATCCTGATATTTTTTAAAAATCCGTCGATAGCACGGAAAAGGATCAATCATGGTCTCCGGATTGGCTTGAAAGAACATCTTAAACGCTTCGTTTTTTTCCTGAGAATTTAAGCTATCGGTAGGACGGGACGTTAATTCAAAGTGCCGGTCGGTAGATTGCTTCTCGCAGTAAAGATCAATCTGTTCCAAAAGCGACGGAACCAGATTAAACGTCATTTTTAGATTTTCAAAATTCCCGACCCGAACCGGCAGGTCATAGTAATCTTTGAGAGCATGCAGCCTGACCCACGGGAGCGCCATATTACCCGATTGGGGATCACGATAATAAGGCTGATGCATGTGCCAGAGAAAGGCGACTTTCAGCATTTCCCTCCCCCGGAAATAATCATTATAATTCTATGCCGTATTCTCCGGCCAATCTTAAGGCGTCGCGATAATAACGGCTGTTTTTATAATCATTGGTCAATTTGGCGAATATCACCCTGGCCGATTCAATATTCTCCGCCAGGGCGTAATGCTTCATGGCGTCAAAATAATACTGGCCGGCCATATCAAAATCAGGATATTTTTCGGCCGCAACCCGGTACATATCGGCCGCCCCGGCCATATCGCCGATTCCAGCCAGAGAGGCCGCGATTCCCGCCATAGCTGATGTCGTAAAATATTTGTTATTGTCTTCATATTCCGACAGATAATCCTCAAATGCGACTTTGGCTTCATTAAACTGCCTGGCATAAAATTGGGCATTGCCTAATTCAAAAGCCGCCTGCTCGGCAACGGCGGATGAACCGTATTCATCAATAATCAACTTATAATCGACAATCGCCAATTGATAGCTTTTACCTATTAATTGACTGGCGGCTCGATTATAAATTTCGGCGGCCATGATTTCTTTTCGGGATTGTTCTTGCTGTAAGAAGGTAATTCCCAGTACAATAAGTATTATAACTGCCGCTCCACCGGCAAAAAACACCCAGTTAGTCATGATATAATCTTTGGACAGAAGCATATTCGTCGTGAATTTGTCTTCTTTGAGATCCCGTTTGGTAATTTTAATATTCTGTGCCATTTATTTCCTTCTTCTGTAAGCTTGTCTTAATTTAATTATCGGAACATTTCCAAATCCTATCAGAAAAAAAAGGCGGAATCAAAACTTGCTTCCGCCTAATTAAATCTTTTAAGGCTTACCCTTAAAAATACCCGGTAAAGCTAATATTAATTTCATGCGCCTTGGGCTTAAGCTGTTGATTAGATATAGTCGCCGGTTCGTCCTCAAATCCAGTTGCGGTTAGAGTCTGTAAAATGTTTAATCCCGTAGAGGACGTATAGCGGTATGCAAAATCAATTTTAATCTGCGCCCAATGAATACCCGATCCAACGCTAAACTGCTGCATATTTTGACGGCCGCTGGCAGAAAATGTAGTAGTGGAGGCACCGGTCAGCTGACCATTATCATCCAAAAACATATGATCATTTTGTACGAAATCCTTCGGCTGAGGTAACTGATTGAATCTAAATCCGACCCGTAATGGAATCTGCCCATATTCACTGCTTAAGAAATATTCAATTCCACTCCCGACTCCGAAAGTGTTATTCCAGTCAATAGGTGTTTCCGTATAATAATCAGTTTTCTCTCCTCCCGGCGATATCACCGTAGAATCATTAGCAAACCAACTAACTGAACCGTACTTATCAAAATTAAAATCAAGAGTGATATTCATGTTTTCTTTGGGTGTCAGGCCAACACCAAATCCAACCGACAACGGCATAGCCTGTTTACTCGGATTATCATCGTCAAATATGCTAAAGGTGCCGTATACATGTTCTAATCCTTGGTGAGTCGTTAAGACTTCAAAAATATAATCTGAACTGTGTTTTAGCTTAAAAGGAGTTCTTACAGTTGCACCAAAGCTCATTTTATCCAATTTATACATTAACCCGATGAGAAAATTGAATCCATTACTTGCAGTTGAATCGGTAACATTGGTTTGCTGCATTACGTTAATAGATGAACCATCGAAATAAATAACGCTATCATATGAAAGGCTTTCTCCTGAAATAATGGTTTGTCGAGCGTCGTAAATATTGGCAAGAACTCCAAATGCAAGGCGGTCATATAATCTGGTGGAGAAGCCAAAATTAAAGGTTTGCAGATAAGATTCCCATTTTTGATAACTATCCGGATCCAAACCGCTCAACGGATTTGACTTTATATCAACCAGGATACTTCGATTATTGTTCCGAATATAATTAAAATTGAAAACCCACGGATGACCCTTTATGCGTACCGGAGCCATAAAAGAGAAATAGTTAAGCCCATTAATCTGGAGATTATTATTAGTAACCTCGTGAAGTGAAAAAGGGTCCGCGTCATATTTAAATTCGTCCCGCGGTTTGAATATATTATAAGATGCGGATATAAGCGGTTTATCCATTTGATATATTCCCGCGGGATTCCAACTACCTCCGCTGGCGTCATCAGCAAGACCGATAAAAGCGCTTCCCATTGCCATAGCTCTGGCTCCACCACCATAAAATCCAAAGCTATTCGCGTTGATGGCTGTATAAGGTGTTTGCCCAAATGCCAAAGAAACGCCAAGCAATATACTCAAAGTTAAAAGACCGATCAGCATCTTCATATAGAACTTCCTTCCGTTAATCGCGAGCTAAATATTTTCTCACCTTCTGCCTTGCGACAGATTGAAAATATAACAATTTAACAATATGCTGTCAAACGGTTTTACAATACTTTAACCCAATCAGGATAAATATTTTTATCTATAAATCAGCCATATTTAAGACGGTAATTCTACCTGTTTGTCAAACGTTTAACGAAAAAACATTTTCGGCCGAATATTTGCAATACTTGACGAAATGAAATTATTGCGTATATTTTATGGCTGAAGGCATATTTATTTAAATGCAAGATAAGTTCATGAAAACAAATAAGTTCTGCAAAATACTACTGGTTTTGCTTCTGTTTGCTCAGTTCGGTTGCGGTGGCGACGATGACGATGGTGGCGATAATCCCATTCAGCCTACCTCACCGGTTCTGCAAGCGTCTCCCAATTCTCTTGATTTCGGCAGAAGTAGCGGCGTCGAGGTTCTCAGTATCGCCAACAAAGGAACCGGCACTCTCGATTGGCAGGCGGCGACAAATTATGACTGGATTTCTCTAAACCCCTCCAGTGGAAGCGCCACCTCGGAAACCGACCATATCGCCGTGAGCGTCAATCGGAGCGGTCTCGATATCGGAGATGAATCGGGAACAATAATTGTTTCCTCCAACGGCGGCACCGATACTATCCTGGTTGAGCTAACCAAAGTCGTTCCCCTTGGCCCGGAATATTTCCCGATGGCCGACGGCGACACCTGGTATTATACCAATGCCATCGATGAACAAATTATCAGAACGGTTTCCGGCGACACGACAATTGCCCTTAGTACTTGCCGCAGAGTTTTACATAACGGTATCACGGCTGAGGCGTGGTCAATAGATTCATCGGCAACCGACACCGCCGGATATTATGTCCACATGCTGACCGGCGATGATATATATGTCTTTGTTCCCCCTCTTGCGATTCCCTTTAATCTGGAAATGGCCGGACCCCACAATTATAATTCGCAGGTATTTGTCAATAACGTCGGAGCCGGTTCGGTCAGCGGTCAATTATCATTTGTCGATTATGGCAAGGTACAGATACTGGGGAGGATTTTTGAAAGCGTAATACAATTGCATTATACGCCTGATGGCGAGCCAGAATACTATGAATTTTACGCGCCTTATGTGGGACTTCTCAATAACGGCGATATTGAACTGGACAGTGCTTTTGTCGGCGGCGTCTGGTACCGGCCATAATTTGTCAAAAAACCTGGAAGAATAACTACTTCTTTCTTCTCGGCTTAGTCCCGATTATTAAATTGCCGCGGTTCTTTTCAGAGATTTTCTCGCCTTCGACCGAGCCATACCCTTCTACATCATTAAATCCAACCTGTTCAAACATATTAACCAGTTCATGATAAGAATATGCTCTGATTCGCATTGGTTGCGAGCTTTCATCTCCATCTTTTACAAAATGCCACGTTCCGTGAATTAACGACCGGCGAAAATCAAATTTATTTTCTATAAGAACATATCCGTGGCTAATTCTTAGCCATTCCGACTCCTTGAAATCAGCAATGATAAAATCTCGATTGATGGTCTGGATGAGAAGTCTACCGCCCGGCTTCAGGGCTTTATAGAATTTTCTCAATACAAGTAAATTTTCTGATTCTTTCTCGAAATATCCAAACGAAGTCCAAAGGTTTATTACGGCATGAAATTTATTTTCATAATTTATTCGGCGCATATCGCAACATTCGGTCTTGATGCGAAGTTTTTTTGCGGCAGCCTTTTTGTCTAGCTCATCCAAATACCCTTGATAAAAATCAACGCCGGTTATTTTCATGCCTTTGCGAGCCAATGTAATTGTAGCCCGGCCGATCCCGCAGGGACAGTCGAGAACATGATTACCGGATTTCAGATTTAGCTTTTTAATTGCGAACCGAACAACCGCATTGGTAGCTTTGACCGGTACAGAATCAAATACCGGCCTGAAATCATCAAAAAACTCTTCCCACCAGTCTGCGTTTTTCTTTTTCATTTACTCTCCTCGTTAAATCGTAATTTACGCTATGGAGCTAAGCCAGATTCAATTTACTTTGGCTCTGTTTCGAAAGTGAGTTCAATTCCTCCGATCCATCCGGAGACCACATTATATAACCAGGCGCCTAACGATCCAAACACAAATCCCATCCCGCCGTAAAAAACCGGCAAAAATATTAAAGAGGAATATAACTATTTCAGAGCGTTCTTTATGGCAGATTTAATAATCGTTGGTATAATCTTTTCAATCTCAATTTCATCACATCCGTTAAACCGTGCGAAATCATTCAGTTTTTTGACCAGGGCCGGAAGCAACTTATCATATTCATCAAAACTATCTTCAAAATACAATTTGCGAATCAGTAAAACTTTTTTCTTTCTCTCCGCTTTGGCGTCAATGCGGCCGACAAATCTATCACTCCATAAAATCGGTAAAACGAAATAACCGTATTTTCTTTTCGCCGCCGGGACATAACATTCTAATGTATAATCAAATTCAAAAAGACCTTTGGTTCGTTCGCGCTGAATTATCAAATTATCAAATGGCGAGAGAATATGGATCTTTTTGGAAGTGCGTTTAAGATAATTTAATTTTTCGAGCGATTCCGGCAGAGCGTAATATTTTTTATTACTCTTACCAATTGAAATCTGAACCACTTCTTTGGAATCAATCATTGCCTTCAGTGAATTTTCAATCGTCTCTTTATCAACCGAATGAATATGCTCGCGAATTTCTTTATCGGTGGCAATGCCGTAAGATTGCAGAGCGCGCCTTACAAAAAACCGCCCGACTTCATCATCATTGGGAAAAGACGTATCAACCGTATCGGGCAAAACGCGCTCGGTCAAATCATATACTCGATGAAAATTACGCCGCTCGGTTATCATCAATTCCCCACGCCAGAATAGCATCTCGAGAGCCACTTTAGCCGGCCGCCAATCCCACCATGTCCCTCTCTTCTTATCAGCCGCCTGCGCGAAATCTTTGGAGCCCAATGGCCCTTCTTTATTAATCCGTTCCAAAACCGGCTTCATCAAATGACCGTATTTCTGATATCTCATCTTTTCCCATTTGCTGTAAGGATCACAAAATTTTTTCATCCGGGGCAGGTAATACCGATAATCAGACATCGGCAGATACGACATAGCATGACCCCAGTACTCAAAAATCCACCGATCTTTGGCCTGAAGTTCATGCAGCATCTGTCCATTATAATCCCCGCGTCTCGTCCAAAGGGTATGATGATGAGCCCGTTCGACGACAGAGATCGTATCAATCTGAACATAACCGATTTTCTCAATTACTCGGGCAATCCCTTCTTTACCAGCGGGGAATTTCGTTTTGCCATCAAGCAGTTGAGCGTTTAACGCCAATCTTCGCGCCTGCCTAATTGATATCGATAAATATTTTGTGTTGGTACGGGGCATGATGAATATAAATATATCTCAGTTCTATAAATGCAATCACAAATTAAATCGTTTTCCAAAAAATCCAACCAAACCGACTCCGAGGCGAACGGTAACTCCGTCCATACCAGCCAGATTCTCTCCTTTAACTTCAAATGTATCGTGTGAGATTTTTAGCCCGATATCGAGCCCCAGAGCGGGCGAGATCATCTTGACCACTCCCAGATTTATCCCGATCGATGTCTTGACGTAGTTGAATTCAAATTCATCATGATCCTGAAATTCGCCATAGGTAAAATATATCGTCGCGTACGGGAATAGAGCGCCCTGATTGTCTTCCCGATATTTGTCACTGTTATAAAAATAGCCAATCCTGGGCCCGATAGAATATTCCAATCGCCTTTTCTTTCCGATATCGATCGATTGCATTTCCGCGGCGGCTCCGAGATAAAATCCGTCGGCAAAAAATATCCCCAAATCCGGATTTATGCTAATCGTCGTTGTTGATTCTCCCTCCTCATCCTCATAAGCTTCCCCGGTCTGGCTTTGAAAATACAATTTCCCGCCGACTAAAAAATTACTTTGTCCGACCGGATTTGACTGAGGAAAAGCCAGACCCGCGGCGCAGATTATTAACAGCGCGGTAAAAATATACTCATTTTTCATATTATCCTCCCGGAATACTACCTGTATTTTATACTTAAATTTGAGCCTCTCCAACAAAATAATTTGTAAAAAGGGTGTTGACTTTGGGGTTTTTTGCCGTATTATAGATATGTGAATTAGAAATGTCCTGGACTATGGTTTTCTTTAAGATTGGTTTTCCTGATCAATTCTTCCAAGAATCTTAGATAAGGACGCGGCGCAATAATGCGCAATAATGGGTTTATCAAGGGTCGAGGAATTCTGGATCAGGAACCGCTCCGACATGTGATAAACGTAATACGGAGAGTAGAATGAAAATCTACGTAGGAAACCTGTCGTATCAAACGACAGAGGACGACCTTCGCGAAATATTTGCGGAGCACGGCGAAATTTCAAGTATCAACATCATCAAAGACAAGTACAGCGGTGAATCCAAAGGTTTCGGATTTGTTGAAATGGATGATGATGACAAAGCCAAAGAAGCCATAGCGGCGTTGCATGAAACCGAATGCAAAGGACGCAATCTGAATGTCAACGAAGCTCGCCCTCGCACCGATAATCGGGGCGGCGGTGGTCGCGGTGGTGGTTATGGCGGCGGTGGTCGCGGCGGCGGTGGTCGTGGCGGCGGCGGTCGTGGTGGTCAACGCGGTGGCGGTGGCGGCGGACGCTGGTAATCTTTGATTACAACGCCTGCTTACCAAAAGCAGCTTGAACTATAATTATAAGGGACTGACTGTGATGGTCAGTCCTTTTTTTTGTTTAAGAATAATTTATTGATTTACAAATTTGACTCTTGCCTATTCCACAAAATCTGCAGACGGTGTGAAATATACATTTTTCCTTACCTCTTTGCCATTCCATCTAGAAATATATGTTCCATACATACTTGCATTTTCTAATTGCGTATTGGGCAGAGTGAGATATCCATCGTTAAATAATCCGCGATGGCTAATTTTATGAAGACCGATCAAAGCTATAAATTTTATCCAACCGTGAGGTGCAATTTCATCAATCTTCAAGCTCCTTTCACCCAAAAGCAAATGCCCTTTAGGTATAAGTTTATTCATAGATTCCGCCTTAATATAACTTTCAATATCTTCAGCTTTATCATGTCCTACTTCTATCCAATCCAAAATTAATCCGGTCAACCATACAGTAAGGCTTAAATCCTTTATCCATAGATTGTCTGCATGATTGGTTAACTCTATTGTATATAATAGAAATCCAAGACTATCTGCGAACTCATTATTTATTTTTGTTTTGAAGAAATTCGGGAACTTACGCGCAATATCCAGTGCGGTAATATGACTGTAGTTTATAGAAACGTCTAAATCAACTTGTTCTATTACAGAGAATTCATAATTATCTTTAATATAATTGCCTGCCTTATCGGCAATAAGAAGACCCATTAAATAGTCACCATACGCTAATTCTTCATCCAATTTGAAACTCAAGGATTCCGGGTATTGAATCAGTTTTCCATAAATTGATTCGAATGAATTCCCATTCCTTAGCCTTAAATCTATTTTACATTTATCTAAATCCAAACCTGCTCCATCTTCGGAGTAATAAACAATGAACGATTCTGTAGTTTTATTTACTTTCTTCTCAATTGACACATCAGGGAATATGCCTGTAATGATAGGTGACGTATTATCTAGATAATTTAGGAAAGTGTATTTTGACAAAACATAATTTATGGGTTCAGAAAAAAGTATTGAAACAATTAATGTAAATAGTGTGGCAACGATTATTTGGCTCTTAGGGTAATGTACCCAACAATACTTTGTACCCCAAAGGGCCTTATTCTTGCATTGGCTCTTGGTGCTAATTGCGATTGCATTGCATTGCATTTTCTTATTTTTCTTTTCTACATTAATTATCATATCAATAAAAAGTGCAACAAGTATTTTTCCATATTCGAAGTCAGTACTTGGATGCTTGCCCTCCCAACCTCATACCCCGTATTGAACGATTTTCGAACCATACAATTTAGGTTTACACGTCCATAAGCAAGTTTTGAGCAGGTCGAAAGTCCTGACTTCGACATTCGCTCACAAAAGCTGATAACTCAATATCGAAACCACAGGGGTTTCGAACTACTCGGCTTAAGCAGTCAACCATCTTTTGATCAACTGATACGATTTTGATTTTGCGTTTTTAAGAACGGAAATAGCGTCGGTCATAATTAGCTTCTCCCAATCTTTGGGATTATTGACATAATCCGCATAATAACGCACATCAGTAATTTCTCGAAAATGCCGAAACCATACTCCGATTCTGCGATCAGGTGTACGAATATAGTTATAAGCCCCTTTTACCTTAACAAGCGCAAAAGGATAGTGGTGGACAATAATAAGCACCTGATCATCGGGCAACATTTCACTCTGGAAAGCCAAGTAGTCCTGTTTTCCTTTCTCCAAGTCGTCTTTCTTAATATCAGTCAGGTCTCCTACCGATTTTGCAAAATCAAGACCGATAAATCCGGCGGCAAGACTTTCGGCGGCGAAATATGTGGCCTTGGATGGTTCAGCTGGATGCAGTTGCATACGCCAATATGACATACTGGCTCCTTTCATAATACTTAGAATATTTGACCGGTGGCCCATCCGATTCCTATTCCTCACCGCGAATGAGTGAAACCGGTTCCCGTTACCGTAACCTTTAGCTCTAAACCTGATTTCGCTGCCCCGATGCCTGTCCGATTATCTCAATACCCCGTACTGAACGATTCTCGAACCATTTGATTTATTTTTCCGCTGCCTTAGGCAGGCATATCAGTTTTCCAGACTTACAGAATCAATTGTTACTTCGTCGTTTTCGGTCTTTTCTGCGCCGATAGTGGTGAATTCATTATGCCCCGGGTAGACAATGGTCTCATCCGGAAACATCGTATATAAACGTCTAACCGAACGGACTATCTCCTCAGGAGAGCCACCCAAAAGATATGTGTTACCTACTTTTCCTCGAAACAATACATCACCTGAAAAAAGAGAGTTATTAATATGATAGCAAATACTTCCGACAGAATGGCCCGGTGAATGGATTGCCCTAATTCTAAAATTGCCCAGTTCAAACTCTTGATTATTTGTAACGAAAATTTCCGGTTCTCCGAACGAATCAGGATCAAATTCTATAATTTTTTTCATTTCAGGATCCTTGGCCCATTCTTCTATAGTTTCCTGCTCGAAGTATTCATATGCCCATTCTGTCCAGACAAACGTATTTTTATAATCTTTTCTATGCATACAGACCAAAGCTGCCGGAAATTTATTTCTGATAGCCGGTAATCCTATAGTGTGATCGGCATGCCCGTGGGTAAAAAGAAAGTACTTTAGTTTTAGGTCTTGTTCGTGAATAATTGTCAGTAATGAATCTATCGGACCACCAACGTCGATAAGAGCGGCTTCCCGGCTCTGAATATCATATATCAGATAACAGTTGGTCTCCAATCCTGTGATCTGACGTTTTACCTCTAATCTTTTACTACCCGAGCAACCCGATATTAATATGATCGCCAATGCAAATATTGATACCGTTTTCACAGCGGATAGATTCATGAGACCTCTCCTGAGTTCTTTGAAGTTTATGATGAAACTACTGAATTGTCAATTGATAAATATCCCGTTAGGTCAAAAATCCCGACTTTTGACATCTGCAAAAGGAGTGCAGAAATGATCCTCTTTGGCAATACTGTTTTTCATTGATTCCTCTTGCCAATAGCAATGCGGCAGATTACACTACATTCAAGAATTGATGTGTAATACTCTTCCGAATGGAAAATTGTCGCTATAAAGGATTGCTGTAAATGAAGATTAAGACCGTTAGTTTCGACATGGATGGTACCTTAATCAGGAACACCGATTCCGTAAGATATCTTTGTATGCTTAATAACAATTTGAAAGCGCTTGAGAAAATACAAAGCCGTGAGAACGATGGGAGCATTTCGTGGATCGAGGCAGATTATTTCAAAGTAAAACTGATCAAGGGACTTGCCCTTAAGGAAGTTAAAGACAATCTCGCAAAGAGTATTCGGCTTATCCAGAATATAGACAAGGTATTATTATTATTAAGGGAGAGACGAATAGGATCAGTACTAATAACCTCCGGACCAATTCAAGTTGCCGACATCCTCGGGATAAAATTTGGCTTCGACAGTGTTTATGGCAGTGAATATGAGGTTAAAAATCGCAAATTTACTGGAAGGATTAAGACTCACCTGAACAAAGACGGGAAACTAAAATGCCTGATAGATTATTGTACAAAGTCCGGCATTGATTTGGAGCATTGTGTGGCGGTTGGCGATAGCGAATCAGACATCGCCATCTTTAGAAAGTGCAGAAGGTCAATTGCCATCAATTATTCCAACGCTTTGAGAGGAAAGGCATCCGAATACATTATCACCGATGACCTATTCGACATAATGGATATTCTCAAACCCTGGCTGGCGGGATAGAAGCCTGTAAGGAATTTTGTGTAAATGTAAATAATTGATTATGCTTCGAAATTAAAAAGAGAAGCATTTACACAGGAGAATTAACATGAATTCGATTGATCCCGCTTTAATTAAAGAACTTCTCAAAGATTATAAGAATCCCGAAAATTTGATTGGTAAAGACGG
>JAZGGI010000036.1 GCA_036480375.1 Candidatus Zixiibacteriota bacterium | reverse complement strand
TAAAAAGTCAATTGGCGTCAAGGATGCGAGAGTTTTTTCCGTGGTTGTCAAAAGTCTATTGGAATGAAAACATTGTTTGGTCACCGGGCTATTTCGTAAGCAGTGTAGGTTTGGACGAGAAGACAATCCTGAACTATGTAGAACTACAAGGACAACAGGATTCAGGACAACTCCGTCAGGAGTTGTAACAACCGCGAAGCGTTTGGTGTAAGCCTATAGAATCCCGGCTTTAGCCGGGGGTATCTATTGGAATTTATCGGTAGGGTTTATGTTCGCGGGAATAATATTCGTCGGTTATTTTCTTGACGAGTCCGGCCAGAACAATCAAGGCCAACAGATTGGGTAAGGCCATCAAGGCCAGACAAATATCTCCAAAAGTCCAGACTACTTCAAGCGGGTTAACTGCTCCCCAGAAAATCATCAGGCAGAAAATAATTCGGTACGGAATTATTACTTTATCTCCAAACAGATATTGAATCGAGCGGTCGCCGTAATATGACCATGATATCATCGTTGACGAGGCAAAGAGGAGCACCGCTGCGGTTACGATATATCCGCCGTATCCTCCCATGAAGGTGAGTCCCTGAGAAAAAGCATAAGTCGTTAAAGGAGAACCGTTGAGAAATAATCCGTTTCCGGCCGCGTCAACCGCATTCCAGGCGTTGGTCAGGACAATTACAAGTCCCGTCAAAGTACAAATTGTGATGGTATCAATGTAAGGACCCATCATGGCGACGGTACCTTCGCGAACCGGTTCGTCGGTCTTGGCCGCGGCATGCGCGATCGGCGCCGAACCCTGACCGGCTTCATTCGAAAATAAGCCGCGTTTGATTCCCCAGATAAGACAGTGCATGAATCCGGCTCCGGCAAATCCGGCCGCCATTCCCGGCGGCGAGAAAGCCGAATTGACAATCGTTGTGATCGCTCCGGGAATTTTATCATAATTTATGAGAATAATTAAAAGAGCTCCGAGGATATAAATAACGGTCATGATGGGCGCCAGAATTGATGTTACCCGACCAATTCTTTTGATACCGCCCAGAATAACCATTCCAACCAGAATCGCGATAACGGCTCCGGTGATATAGACGCTGATATTAAAATCGGATTTCATCTGGTCGGCTACGGTGTTAGCCTGCACGGCATTTCCGGTCGCCAGGGCGCAAATCGACGCCGCTCCGGCAAAAACAACCGCCAGCCATTTCCATCCCAGGGCTTTTTCGATGTAATACATCGGTCCGCCGGACGCCGAGCCGTCGGGATTGATTTTTCGATACTTCATCGAAAGAGTACATTCGGCGTATTTTAGTGATGTTCCCAAAATCCCTGTCAGCCACATCCAAAACAAGGCCCCCGGCCCGCCGTAATGAATCGCTGTAGCGACTCCTGCTATATTACCAATTCCAATCGTGGCCGAAAGAGCGGTGGATAAAGCCTGAAAATGAGAGATATCCCCTGCGTGTTCGGGATTATCATATTTGCCCCGAGTAATATCGATGGCGTGTTTGACCTGGCGTAGCTGAATCCACGATAGACGAAATGCTATAAATATACCCGTTCCGATCAGCGCCACAAGCATCCAGGGGAAAGTTTCCTGACTGCCCCAGAGATTATCATTAATAGTAGTTAGAATTTCATGAAATTTTTCCACGAGTCCTCCCGAAGCGATAACTGTATAATAGGTAAATGACGTTTTTTGCGGTGGTTTGTGAATTCATGTTAACCCAAAGTATATAATACCCTCGCACGGGGCAAGGGAAAAGTACATTTGAAATTTAAACCTATACACATTTTAATCAATAACTCATTCTGCTACCAGTTTCCTCGCAAGCGCGAACGTCGGCACGGCATGAATAACATTTGAATGATCGATATTGGAATTACTGTAAATTATATTTCGCTTTCAGTGTCAAAGGCCTAAATTTTTCTTGCATTATTCGCGTATAGCTTTTAGGTTTTATTAGGTACTGCATCTGGTATCATCTACAAATATCAGCCAGCACTGGGCTAAAGTAATAAGCCTGGGAAATCAAAGTTACGAATGCTTTTAATTAGATTTCCTTAGCTTACGAATGGTAGATTGTTATTAATGATAATAGAAATGAAAACCAGGATAATGTATAGGACTCAAGGATATCTTGTTAACGGCAATATAGATCTTTAACCACATTGGAGAATTTATGAGTTTCATATTTCAATCAGTACCTGAAAAGTACGATCTTCGCAAACACCTCAAGGTTGGTGATCGCGTAGCTTGGCTTGCCAGTAGGGAACGCGACAAGATGAATGCTGGAAACATCATATACTTCTGGCTGGCTGGCAGTCCAAAACATCGTGGACTTTACGGATGGGGTCAAATATCGGATTCGCACACGTTCGTAGATGAGCAGGGTGTTAATCGGGTTAAGGTTGAGTGTAAGAAGTCCTTTCTTGCCCACCCAAAACGATTTATCCCAAGTAAGCTTATTCAAAATAATCCGGTTCTGGGAAATAATCTGCTGTTTCGGTATCCACCGGGGACTAACTTCCTTCTTACAGAATCAGAAGATATGGAATTACGAGAACTGATAAAACATTATCTCGGTGGAGATTGGTCTCCTCCCGGTACTTCAGTTAATGGAGGGCAAACATAATGCGGCTTGTGACGAGAATAGTAGTCTTGACCATATTTAGTGGCATCATTATTGCCTCATGGATATTCTTCTTCTATCATGGTTGGCATGAGTTTACCACCGAAGGTTCTCAACTCACTGAACGCGAATGGTCTTTGCTCCGGTGGGGATTTATATTCATTGTAGGTCAAGTACTTTTATTTTTTATTGCGCTAGGCAAAAACTACTTCGGCCTTGTTAAAGACAAAGATCTTATAGAGATAGCCCGACATCAAGCACATCGAATTGTACTTGATAGTAAGGGAAATCCGAATAGCCTAAAGATCAGTTATTTGGAGGCGAGAAAGCAATTAGTGACTGAACAACAAGAAGCCCTAGGGAAAGGAAAAGTTTTCATTAACGAACTACTGAAAGAATTCGGCCGTGAGACTAAACGCCAAGCCAAAGAAGCAGTTGACTGGGATAGAAGTTTTCAAGAAATAGCCGGATTCACATTGCCTTCAGACAAGGAAGCCGATTCATTTGAGTTCGTCTTACCCATCAAAGGCAATTAAAGTGTTTAGGATAGTCTGGTCGGATTTGATCTTGTCCCACCAGAATAATTATTTTCAGAAATTTATTCCCGCGGAGATGCGGAAAGTTTCATCAAAATCACTGTGATGTAAATACGCCAGATCAATTATATATTTATCAAAAATGGCGCCGAGTCCGGCAGTAAAACGAGACTGGTCATACCCGATTCGTCCGAACGCGATATCTTTATAACCCAGTTGTAAACCAGCTTGAAAATCGGCTGAGATTTCGCCCTGCCATAACTCGGCGTTTTGCTTTCGTCCTTCGAATCTGAAAATCACCTGTCCTGTTGCAAGAGCCGTCATACTTTGATGGGCGAAGCGAATCGACATCCCCGGTTTGACAGCGGGATAAATCGTTTCGGTATTATCATTGGAATAGGCCAGAAAAGTTGAGGTCAAATCGGTGACGACCAGCGCCGCGGTTATTATGGTATCTACTTTATAGACAACCCCGGCATCTAGGCCCAGACCGTAGGCGGTTTCAACGGCGATATCGCGGTATATTATCTTGGCGGTGATGCCATATGATACATTATCCCGATATTTGCCTGCCAGCGATCCGCCCAGCATAATATCAAAATGATTTTCTTCTCGAACGACAACCGGATATTGACTCTGGGGATCAAATTCGGTAATTTTTATGCCACCCCCTCCCAGATAATACAGGTAGGCACCATAGCTATTCAATCCCGTAGATTTTCCAGAATTAGAAGAAAATCCGATAAAATCATGATTCAGAAGCGAACCGAATGTTTCCGAGTGCATGGTCATTATCTGGCGTCCGGAAGTGTAGGCCAGTCCGGCAGGATTCCAATAACCGGATGTCGCGTTGAATGGTCCCGCAATGACGGCTCCCCCCATACCGAGAGGCCCGGCGCCAACGCCTAACGAAAACGGCTCACCGGCGTACTTGGTGGCGTAAGCGGGGATAACGAGAATAAATATCATGCTTATCGCAAGAAAACATTCTATAAATTTCATGGCGCTAATATAGCCCAAAATATCTGATTGGGGCAATAGAAAAAGCGGAGAAACTCACCCAGGCTCCTCCGCCAAATTTTTAAGTTTATAATATAAACTTATTTCTTGCCCGGGCAGCAGGCCTTTTTGTCTTTGCACTTGGCCGGGTCGCAACCGCCGTGAGCGGCCTTTGCACCGGTGGCCTTGGCGTCAGACAATTTGGCCGGATAACCGGCTTTGGTAACAACCGCCGTCAACATAGAAGGTTCCACCTTGGAATCTATCTTATAATGAACGGTGGCGGTACCTTTCTCAAGGCTGACCTTGACGCCATGAACGCCTTCAACGGCCGTCAGAGTTTTGGTAATTCTACCGACGCATCCGCCGCAAGTCATGTTCGATACGGTAAAAATAACGACTTCACAATCCTTACCCGGAACACAAGCGCCCGTGTGTCCATCGCTATTAGCTTTGGTCAACTTGGCTTTGGAGGAAGGACATCCCTCACCGGCAATCGCCGAGCTGCCAAACGCAAAGAGAGCGACCAACATCAAACATACCGAAAATATACGCATTTTCACTCAAGCCTCCTAAAATAGTTTTATCTACAAACAATATAAGGATTTTCTTCTCGCGGTCAAGTCAATATATAACAACATTTGTCCTCGATTGTCTTATTGATGACTTTAACCCCCAATCTTGCCTTTTGTTCCTGAATCGTAAGATTTTTTGAATACTTAAGCGTCCATTATTGCGAAATAGTTGCCAAATTTTCCAAATAGCTTAAATTGTAATTTAATGAAACTCCGGGAATTATTAGAAAAATATATTTTGTCCTTTTTTCGGCTGTGGGCGAATGAAAATGATATTGCCCGATTAAATCCCGAGATAAACATCAATCAATTGCCGGGTCCTTTTTCATACTCGGCTGCTCTGGGCAAGTATTCGGAGGATATTTTTCACAAAAAGACTGATATGGGACGTTTGATTCATTTGATGAAATACCGCCAAAATGCGCAAGCGGCAAAGAAACTATCTGGGATTCTAATTAGTTTTATCAGGGAATATCCTCTTCCTCAACATCCGGATTTGATAATAACAATTCCCGATACAATTACAAATTGCCCGATAAGTCCCGTGAAATACCTGGCTGAAGCAATAGGAAAAGAATTTAACTGGCCGGTTCGTCATGATATTTTTTCGCATATTAATGTCGGCCCGCCTCAAAAGGCGCGTACCTTTAACGAGAGAATAGAGGATAATTTAAGGCGATACCGCCTCGATTATCCTGAATTAGTCCAGGAAAAAAATATTCTTCTCTTCGATGATATCTTCGCGACCGGACAAAGCATGATTGAAGCCGCTCAGCATATCTGGGATCAACGGCCCCGAACGGTCATGGCGATGGCTCTGGTAAAATTGGGATCACAATACAAGATTTATAACGATGAATCTGAGCATAACTAAAGCTTGAAAAGCAGCCTTCAATCCGGTAAATTGGCGGGATGCAGGGCGAAATCAAAACGATTTTAATAACAGGCGCTAATGGTTTTATCGGCAGCCGAGTTTGCCGGCTCCTGGCCGCGTCAGGATACGCCATCAGGATTATCTGTCGAGAGAGTTCAAATTTAAGCTTACTCAGCGATATTCCCTATAGCAAATACATGGCCGACATTACCAATCCCGATTTTCTCATTCCGGCGGTAACCGGTGCCGATTACATAATTCATCTGGCCGGCCTGGTTAAGGCGAAAAGGAAGGAAACATATTTTCGGATTAATCAGCAGGGAACTTTGAATATATTGAACGCCGTCAAGAATCACAATATTAATCTCAAGAGATTTGTTCTTATTTCATCGACCGCAGCTTACGGGCCGTCACCTGGTAAGCCCCGTCGCGAAGAAAACCCGCCGCAACCCCTGACAACTTATGGACAGAGCAAACTTGCCGCCGAAGAAGCAGCTCGACCATATTTTGATTTATTCCCGATTACAATTCTTCGCCCGCCCGGTGTTTACGGTCCGGGAGACAAAGCAATCTTTCCACTGTTTAATATCGTCAACAAAGGTATCCGTCCCTATATGGCGGGGGGGCGAAATCGAGTTCAGATGATTTATGTCGATGACCTGGCTGAAGCAATTAAATGTGCGATCGAATCATCAACTTCTTCCGGCCAGGCATATATAATCGCAGATAGAGAAGCGCACACAATTCGGGAAATGCTCGATGAGATAGGTACATTACTTAATAAAAAAGGGATTGGTATCTCGATCCCTCTATCGTTTCTTAAAGGCATGGCGTTATTCTCCGAATTTTTATTCCGGGCTTTGGGGCAAACGCCTCACTTTTCGCGGGAAAAAGTAATAGAATTAACCGCCGACTGGGAATTTGACGTATCCAAAGCCAGGAATGAACTGGGTTTCGAGGCGCAAACGAATTTTACCCATGGCGCTCGAATGGCAATTAAGTGGTACCGCAAAAAAGGATGGCTAAAATGATGGGATTCAGTTTTGAGCTTTTGCTCTTTTCACTTCTCTGGGCCGGAATCTCGCTTTTGATAATCGATTATATCTGGTATCTTCTGGAGAAAAAATTGGCGTTACTCAATAAACTCCCCAAAGATATTTTGGAAGAGATCAGCATCGGTTATTTCTTCTCCAAATATATAATGCAATTATCGTTTCTCGTTGCCGTCCCATCCGCTATTTACAGTTTGTTTTATTTAACCCTTCCTTTTTATGGCGCGCGGGCGGGCATCGCCGTCGCATTTGTTCTTTTTGTCCTGGGAATAGTACCTTTTACGATATCCCTGATTATGCGAGTAAAATTACCTCTATCGTATGTTTTATTTCAACTGGCCGGTTATTTGATAAAGCTGGTCATAGTCTACGGCATAATCGGATATATATATATTCTTTAAGGATTAAAAATGAGCATCGAGAAATCTCTTCGCAGACACTTTCCACACACCAGTAAGAAAGTTTATTTCAATGCCGCCTCAAATGGTCCTCTCCCCAATCCGGCTTTCAAAATCATAACCGACAGTAATCGCATCGCGAATATGGCGGCCATCGGAGCGCGGAAAGAATTGTTTTCGTCGTTAGATTCAATACGTAGAAATGCCTCGAAGATTTTCGGATGCCGGCAGTCGGAAACCGGATTTGGATTCAATACAACCTTCGGCATCAACCTGGCCGCGTTTGGATTGCCCTTAGGCAAAGATGATGAAGTGCTTCTCGTCGATGTAGAATTTCCCGCCAATGTTTATCCCTGGCTGGAACTCCGCAACCGCGGCATTAAAGTTAAATTTATTAAGACGCAAAACGGGTTTCTAAATATCGATGATTTGCAAAAAGCTATAACGAAAAAAACGAAAGTCGTATCGATTTCTTTCGTGCAGTTTTTTAACGGTCATAAAAATGACCTGAAAAAAATCGGAGAGATTTGCGGGAAGCACAAAATATATTTTGTCGTCGACGCCATTCAGGGCGCCGGATGTGAACCGCTACGAGTCAAAGACTGGGGCATCGATATCGCTTCGGCCGGAGGTCAAAAATGGCTGCTGTCACCACAGGGAACGGGGATCTTTTACGCTTCCGATAGGATCCAGAAAATTATATTGCCCCCCTGGCGAAGCTGGCTGGGAGTTGACTGGAAAGCTAACTGGTCAAATTTTCGCAATTTCAATAAATCCTATGTATTGGGCGCTCAGCAATATGAACTGGGGACGTATCCGGTGTCACTGGTGAATGCTATTGAATGGTCTCTTGATTTTATGCTTAAAAACGGGATTAAGAATATTCAAAAGCATAATCATAATTTACTTGATAAATTGATCACCTATCTCAAATCGGAACCGTATTTTCAAATCGCGAGTTCCCTGGCGCAAAAACATCGAAGCTCAATTTTGAGTTTTAGAGACACGGGTGATAAGATCGAAGATATTTACAAGTATCTCACCCGTAAATCGATTATCACGTCATTGCGTGAAGGATGTATCCGAGTTTCTGTTCACCTGTACAATAATGAATCCGACATGAAGACTTTAATATCCGCTTTAAGGAAATGCGTTCCCCATTAACCGTTTTGAATATGAGATATTTTAATGAATCTTCTGGGTGAACTGGCTGCTTTATCAACAGCCTTCTGCTGGGCAGGCGGGACGTTGTTATTTACGATTGCCGGGCGCAGTATCGGCTCATATAATGTCAATAAACTGCGCATACCAATCTCGGCGATATTCCTCGCGCTGTTTCTTGTCTTTGGATATAGTACTTTATTTCCAACCGGAACCGACACCCGAGCCATACTTTATCTGACATTATCGGGACTAATCGGCCTGGTTCTCGGGGATACCTGTTATTTTAGATGCCTGGTCATACTCGGCCCGCGTCACGGAGCATTGATGCAGTCACTGGCTCCGCCCATGACCGCCATCGCCGCTTTCTTTTTGCTGGGTGAATATTTATCTTTCATGGCAATTGCCGGAATCGGGATAACTTTGTTTGGAGTCGCCTGGGTATCAACCGATAAAAAAGATTCAAAGATCAATAGTCGGGAAGGTTCGAAATTGGTTGGAATACTAATGGGTGTCGGAGGCGCCGCGGGTCAGGCTTTGGGGCTGGTATTGGCCAAAGAAGGCATGGGGGAATCATTCAACCCTCTTTCGGCGACCTTTATACGTATGTTGTCATCGGCAGTTATAATTTGGATTTTTGCCGGATTACGCAGTGAAATAATTTCAACGTTTAAAGCAATTTCATCCCGCAAGGCTTTATATGCTTTAGTAGGCGCGGCCTTTTTGGGGCCGACGATAGGCGTCTGGATGTCTTTGGTTGCCGTTAAACATACTCAAGCCGGAATCGCGGCGACAATTATGTCGTCATTTCCGGTCGTGGTGATTCTACTTGTAATGATATTCTATAAAGAGCGCCCAACCCTTCGTTCGGTACTGGGCGCGATAATCGCCGTCATCGGCGTATCGATGCTGTTTGTTGAGTAGTAATAATTATTCTTTAGATTTTACCAATTCCACAAACGCATTCATCAATCTATCACTATTGGCATTAATTAAGTCCTCCTCTGCTTCCGGCAGGATCATCCACTTCCCTCCGATATCGCGTAATTCGGCCAGAGATTCATTTTGGGGAATATCGTTTTCTCCGGAAGCAATAAGCAAAAAATTATCGGGATGGAATTCGGTCGCCATTCCGAATTGGTCGGATATATCGGTTTCCTCAATATCAATTTCATATCCCGATTTTTGTTTCATCCACCACCAGATAAACCCGAGATAAAAATCGGGAATGGACAAATCTCTCCTGGCGATTTCTCTTTTTTGCCAGTCGCGCCCGTCAATAATCGGTTCTTCGGCAATAACAAAATCTATCCGACTTTCGTTTTCCCAGATTCTGATAGCGGCTGTACCGCCCTGGTCCTTTCCCCAGATAATCAGGGGTTCGATAATTTTATCCTCAAGATAGAGGCGCGAGATGACCGTCTGCAAATCGTTACTTTCGAAATACCCGCCGCTGCGGTAATCGCCTTCGCTTTCGCCGAACGCCCGCTGGTCATAATAAAATACATTAAATCCGGCATCGGTCAGATGGCGCGCCTTTTCATATCGACTGGATAAATCATCCGACAATCCATGCAAAACGATAACGGTACCTAATGCCGAATCCGACGCCCCATTGTTTTCATTTTGCGCCGCCATGAAATAGCAAACCAGTTTCAAATTATCTTCGGTCATGATCGTGAACGGTTCGGTATTAAGTCCCGAATCGGACTTTTCAGACACCCCTTCGATTTCAGGTCGGCTGATAATTTTTCCCGATTGAATCAGGGGATAAATCCAGAGAGCCAGAACCGCCACGACGGCGATTACGATGGCCATACTTGCTTTGATAGCTTCTTTTGTCTTTTTTGTCATAATCCGATAAATAACAGTCTGACATAAGGATTGGCAATAAAAATTGCACAAAATCTAAAATTCTTATTTGCGTTTATTATTCGGAATCGCTACCATATTAGGGTAAATTGTGCATGACGCCGTTCCGATAATAATGATATGAAAAAGATTTTCAAAATATCCTGGATAATAGTTGCCGCAACGGTATTGATGACCGGTTGCGGAGGGGATTTAACGAACCCCGGTTCAGGGGATGAAGACAGTTACACTGTCGCGGCAGTATTGACAAAAAGCCTCGAAACCGATTCGGCCTTTATTGAGATTTCGTTGCTCAAAAATAATCAAGTTTTTACCGAAGCAAATGTGACTCTGGCCAGCATAGAAATTTCAAGCAATACTGTTCGATATTATCGGGCTTATGGTCCCGATACAATATTAGTGGGCAATAGTTATCAATTGCAAATCAGCGATTCGACTACCCAGATACTTTCTACTAATATTACGTTGCCCGGCTCGGTGACAATTAACGGCCCGGATATTAGGAATTACACCGGGGGCGCTGAAGCGGTTGCCTGGAGTGGTAGCTCGGGAAGTTCCGGTTATATTTTGGCGACAACTCCTCCGGCGGCATTTTCCGACCTGGACGGATATGGTGAATTTACAGGAAATCTATCGGGTTCAATTCCCTCGGAAACGTTTATGCTAAATCTTACCGATCGGATAGTCGGCACTCATATGATATATGTGGCCGCTTATACCGGAGCTCCGTTTGATGGCGATGCAATTCCGTTTGATATCCCGGCAACAGGCCGTCCGGCCAATAACATTACGACCGGCGACGTAACCGGTCGGGTAGCTGGAATAGTTATTTCTTCTCCCGATTCGATAATCGTGACGAATTGATGAGCGACAAAGCGAGAAAACTCCTTGGTCACCTGAAACAACTCGAAACCGAAAGCTCCAATCCCAAATCTTTTAATATCGACCGCCTTCCGGTGGTCGATATATGCCGGATAATTAATCAGGAAGATCAAACCGTCGCTGGTGCCGTTGCCGAACAAATCCCTCAAATCGCCCGAACGGCTGAAGAAGTCGCCAATGTCATTCGAAATGGCGGGCAAATATTCTATATCGGAGCCGGAACTTCGGGAAGATTGGGCGTTCTTGATGCCGCCGAAATACCGCCTACTTTTGGAGCCGACCCATCTCTATTCACCGGCGTTATCGCCGGAGGCAGAGATACGCTGGTACTATCAAAAGAGGGAGTCGAAGACGAAACCGAACAGGCCAAAATCGATTTGGTGAAATTCAATTTTTCTAAGGACGATATGCTGATTGGCTTAGCCGCTTCGATTAAGACACCCTATACAATCGCAGGAATCGAGTATGCAAAATCTGTCGGAGCGGCAACGGCTTTTATCATCTGCAATAATGCCAATTCATTGGAAATTAAACCCGATTTTCTTATTCAGCTAATAGTTGGCCCGGAGGTAATTACCGGATCAACCCGGATGAAATCCGGGACAGCCCAAAAGATGACGCTGAACATGATTTCAACCGCGGCCATGGTACTTTTGGGAAAATGTTACGGCAACCTGATGGTGGATTTGAAGGCGACCTCGAATAAACTCAAAGCCCGGTCTCGCAAGATTTTGATAGAGCTTCTCGATATTGACTATGACCAGGCCGATAAGTTACTGGAAGCATCCAGCGGTTCGGTTAAAGTCGCTATTGCCATGCAGACCCTCGGGATTGACAAATCCGAGGCCAAAAAACAGCTCGAAAAATCCGGCGGCTATCTCTGGAAATTACTCGAAGAATAGTCTAACCGGCAACAATCGAGCCGTAGTAAAATTACTTGTCTTTTTACCGAAAAACGTTATATTGACCGACTGTCTTGAGGAAAAAGCCTGCGTATAAAGTTGAAATGAAAAAGGTGTAAATATGAAACCGAAAATTCATCCCAAGTATGAACCGACCACAATCACCTGTGCCTGCGGAGCAGTGATTGAAACCCGTTCGACTCTCAAGGATATCAAGGTGGAAATCTGCTCCGATTGCCATCCGTTTTTCACCGGTAAGCAGAAACTGGTCGATACGGCCGGTCGCGTCGAGCGTTTCCGTCGGAAATATAAACTGGACAAGAAAAAATAATAGATTATTTTTAGCTTCAGGTTTGATTGATGCGTATTATTCTTACGGTTGGAGATTTTTGGGAGATAGCCTCCAGCCGCTTTTATATTAGTTGAGACTGTTCTTTATAGAACTACAGGAGACATCATGCCGGATTTGGCGGTGGGCGGACAAGCTGTAATCGAAGGCGTAATGATGAGGTCGGATGACCGCATCGCCACGGCGGTACGTATTCCTTCCGGTGAAATCAAGGTCAAAACCGATAAATATATTTCTCTGACCAAACGTAAAAAGATATTAGGCTGGCCGATCATCCGGGGAGCCGTTTCGTTCATTGAAATGCTGATTATCGGCATCAAATCATTGAATTTTTCGGCGGATGTCGCGGTTACGGAAATCGAAAAAGAAGAAGCCGCCAAAAACGGCGAAGTTTACAAAGAAAAAGAAAAGAAAAAATCGAATACTCTGGTTTTGGCCGGAACGGTTGTCTTCGCCCTGGCGCTGGGGATTACGATCTTTTTCTTTCTGCCTCTGGTAATTTCTTCCCTTCTTCATGTAAAGAAAGACGCGCTGTTATTTAACATCGTTGCCGGAATTATTCGCGTAATATTTTTTATTATGTATGTCTGGGGAATCTCATTTATCGCTGATTTTAAACGGGTTTTCGCTTATCATGGAGCCGAGCATAAATCGATTTTCGCTTTTGAATCGGGGGCCAGAATGTCTCCGGAAGATGTCAGTTCTTACCCCCGTCGTCATCCCCGTTGCGGAACAAGTTTTATATTGATCGTCGCGATTTTTGCCATTCTTATTTATTCTATCTCGGATACGATTTACGCAATTGTAACGGGAGAAGCGCCTGGGCTGATGAAGCGGTTCGGCATTCATTTTTCGCTTCTGCCTCTGGTGGCCGGGGCGTCATACGAATTGTTGAAGCTGTCAGGCAAAACCCGCGATTCCAAAATTACCAGGCTTCTGATCGCTCCCGGTTTATGGCTGCAAAGTATCACCACCAAAGAACCGACAACTGACCAGATCGAAGTCGCTATCGTCGCGTTGGAATCGGCCATGAATATTGAGAATTCGGAGCTATCGGTCAAACGAGTCCAGGTCCCCGCGACTTAGCGTTTCTTCAATTTCAATCCGCAAAAACTAAAACGCCTTGCACGGCAAGTTTATCTTGTCTATATTTTTAAGGTAGCAATGAGGATACTATGCTGGAGTTACTCGATAAAATAGATGAACGATACGACGCGGTCGGAGTGGAATTATCTTCGCCCGAGGTTCTTGCCAGTCCGAGCAAATTGAAAAGTCTGGCGCGCGAACACCGTCATCTCGAGGAGATAAAACGAATCGGCGACGCATATCGAAAATTAATAAAAGACATCAATGAAGCGCGCGAGATTATTCAGGCCGATGAAGACGCCGATTTGGTTGAGATGGCAACGACCGAACTGGAAGAAAACGAATCCCGGCAAAAAGAGATTGAAGATAAGCTGCGGATACTTCTTCTTCCCCGTGACCCCAATGACGATAAAAACGTTTTAGTCGAGATTCGGGCCGGGACCGGCGGCGAGGAAGCGGCTCTTTTCGCGGCCGATTTATACCGTATGTATTCCCGGTATGCCGAAGACCAGGGCTGGAAGGTAGAACTATTATCCGGCAACCCGACCGGAATCGGCGGCCTGAAAGAAATAGTCTTCGGCATCAACGGCGATAGCGCCTACTCACTTTTGAAATTTGAATCGGGCGTGCATCGGGTCCAGAGAGTACCTTCCACCGAAAGCTCGGGCCGAATCCATACCTCGGCGGCGTCGGTAGCGGTTCTTCCCGAAGCCGAGGATGTCGATATCGAGATTAAAGAATCCGAATTGAAAGTGGATGTATATCGTTCGTCCGGTCCGGGCGGGCAGTCGGTCAACACTACCGATTCGGCCGTGCGTATCACGCACCTTCCGACAGGTTTGGTTGTCACCTGTCAGGATGAAAAATCTCAATTGAAAAATAAAACCAAAGCTATGAAAGTTTTGCGAGCGAGGCTTCTTGACAAGGCAATCCGAGAGCAACAGAATAAAATCGCCGCCGACCGCAAATCGATGGTCGGTTCGGGTGACCGCTCGGCCAAAATTCGGACGTATAATTTCCCTCAGGGGCGCGTTACCGATCATCGGATAAATCTGACGCTGTACAAATTGCAGGCTATCCTTGACGGCGATTTGAGTGAAACGATTGAGGCTTTGCGCAAACACGAGCAGGAACATCAACTGGCCGTGGCAGGGATGGCTAAATAAGTAAAAACTATTCCAAAACTCAGTTTTTCAACTATCCCATCCGGTCTGGCTGTCAAAGAAGTTATGAATAATCAGCCTTACGATTTGTATATATAGTAACATTGGTGCCAGTCGCCCGTATCTAAATATAAAAGGGGTGTAGCATGAAAAGATTATATCGTTCGATAGAAGATCGCAAAATTGCTGGGATTTGTGGCGGGATCGGTGAGATGCTCGAAGTCGATCCGACGCTGGTACGATTGATAACAATTGTCCTGGCAATCAGCACCGCTATATTTCCAACGGTGATCGTTTATTTTGTTAGCTGTCTATTCATTCCCAACGCCGTCCCAAAGAACACCCACGTCAAAGACGGTGCCGCAACGGGGTAAGGTGAAGATTAGATTGCGGATCAGATGTCCGCATCCGGAACGTTGCCATGGTCGGGGTCGGGAATATCGGCTCGGTTCTGGTTTCCTACAAGGAATTCCATCGTCAGGGTTTCCGCATCAAATTGATTTTTGATAATGACCAGCGTAAGATCGGTTCCAATCATAAAGGATTGATCGTATCGGATATCAAAACACCGAATTAAAGTTCTGGTTATATTCACCTGGCCACAATCCCAGGGTTATCGCTACGTAATAATAATTACGAATTACCCAACATCCCCTCACCTTATTCCTTGCCCTTTTGCGTATATGACATATATATTCACCATCTTGAGAAAGGTTAAAACGAGTATGTCGATTCTCGGTGCGCACATGTCTATCGCCGGTGGCGTCTTCAACGCCCCGCATCACGGGCTCGAAGCTACCTGTGATGCAATCCAGATATTCACCAAATCCTCCAATCAATGGAAAGCCAAACCATTGACCGATGATGATATCGAAAAATTCTACGAAGCTCAACAAGAAACCGGCGTCAAAGTCGTCTGCGCCCACGACAGCTATTTGATAAATCTGGCTTCGCCGGATGATACACTATTTGAAAAATCATCAAACGGTTTCGCCGAAGAAATGAAACGATGCGATATGCTCGGTATCGAGAACCTCGTCATGCATCCCGGCTCTCATGTCGGTTCCGGCGAAGAAGTCGGGTTAAAACGAATTGCCGACGCTTTCAATAAAATCATGAACACCGACCTAAACGGCAAAGTGACCATCTGTCTCGAAACTACCGCCGGGCAGGGCACGAACCTGGGATACACGTTCGAGCAACTCGCCCGAATTATCGACCTGACCGAAAATAAAGATCGGATAGGCCTCTGCCTCGATACCTGTCACATCTTCGCCGCCGGTTACCCGTTCTCGACTGAAAAAGATTACAAGGCATCCATCAAAGATTTCGACAATATTATTGGACTGGACCGGCTCAAAATCATACATTTTAATGACTCCAAAAAGGACTTCGGCGCCAAGGTTGACCGTCATGAACATATCGGGAAAGGATTTATTGGCAAGGAGCCGTTTGGATTTTTCCTGAATGACCGTCGTTTGAAAAAAGTCCCCATGATTTTGGAAACGCCTAAAGAATCGGCTAAAGAAGATATTGAAAATCTGAAAATCCTCAGGTCGCTGATAAAAAAGAAGAAAGCCAAAAAGTGAAAATTGGAATTATCGGCCTGCCGCAGTCAGGCAAAACGACCATATTCAACGCCGCCGCCGGAAAATCCGAAGCGGTTGGCGATTTCTCCAAAGCCTCACACCGTGCGATTATCAAAGTCCCCGATGCCCGCCTCGATAAATTGTCTGAGCTTGTTCGACCAAAAAAGACAACTTACGCCGAAATTGATTATCTCGACATTACCGCCTTTTCCGGCAAAGGCAAAAATACCGACGCGTCAACGTTAAATATCCCCGATGATCTGCGCTATGCCGATGCTCTCATGGTCGTCATCAATTGTTATGCCCCCGACTGTACGCCCAAAAAAAACTTCGGGCTTTTTCTCGATGAGATGATGCTTTCCGACCAGGTGATTATCGAGCGCAATATTGAGAAAAAAGAACGTACCGCCAAACTGACCGGTGATAAGACTCTTCAGGGTGAAGTCGAAACTCTGAGAAAATGCCTCGGCAATCTCGAAAATGAAACGCCGCTTTCCGAAACGGGACTGGAAGAGAACGAGGAAAAGCTTCTGCGGGGATATCGCTTCCTGTCGCAGAAACCTCTTCTGGTGGTGCTCAATATTTCCGAAGATGATATCGGTAATGAATCGAAATGGCTGGATTTATTTAAAGACCGAGAAATTCCGGGCATTAGAGAATTTGTCGCCATCTGCGGTAAGATAGAAATGGAAATCGGTTCGCTTGACCCCGAAGACCGCGACGCCTTCCTGTCCGATCTGGGCATAAAACAACCTGCGATGGAATTATTGATTCAAAAATCATACAGCCTCCTGGGATTGATTTCGTTTTTCACCCTCAGTGATCCGGAAGTCCGAGCATGGACTATCTCAAGCGGCACCAATGCCCGCAAGGCCGCCGGAGCGGTTCACACTGACATGGAGCGAGGATTTATTCGGGCCGAAGTTATCAAATATGATGATTTTGCAGAATGCGGCTCAATGGCGGCTTCCAAAAACGCCGGGAAGTACCGGCTGGAAGGCAAAGACTATATTGTTCAGGATGGAGACGTTATTCTCTTCCGTTTCAATATCTAATTACTATTCTTTTCGGTGTTCAAAGTATCCAGTTCAAAAAATTTGACGCAGGCTTCTTTTAATTCCTTGTAATGCATGATCGTGTCGATCTGGACGGCATTATCGCCCAATTGTAATAAATACCCGCAGCCGGGAAGAGTATCACCCATTGCGGTATCGATATTATATTTAACCAGAAAGGCATCCAGCTTGCGGACATTGCCGTACAAATCGACAATCCGTTCCACTTCGCCGCAATTATCGAGGATGATAAGTTTTTTCTTTTTGGTGCATGAGACCGTTACAACAATCGCCAGAGAGAGCAGGCATATAATAAAAAAACGACTCATAAAAACGCCTTTTTCAAAAATTAGAATTTACTAATTTACCCGAATACGCGAGGAATGTCAAACAATGCCAATAAAAAAACCCGCCGAAGCGGGGGTTAATATGAGAATTGCTTGAATCATTGATCTTAGAGATTATCGAGATTCGACCATTCGGCATCTTCCAGCCATTGCTTGGGCCGATCCAAAAAATTTATCACATTATTAATAGCCACCCAGTGTTTATGCTCTTCAGCAGCAATTCTATTCCAGATATCTTTCTGCTCATCCGACTCGGCTTTTTCAGATTGTTCCTTATAGAATTTTTCAGACTGCTCTTCAATATTGCAGGCCTTGACCCAAGCATCCCGAACTTCGGCTGAGAAGGCATCGATGTCTTTTTCTTCATCTTTCAATTTTTGAAAGACATTTTTAGTCGTCTCTAAGATAGCTGTTTTGAAACCGGCTTCGACGTCACCGAATTCGCCTCTGGCCATGGCGATAAATATTCTATAATGCCGGTCCTCATCGTGAGCCAACTCCTCAAATATCCGTTTCAGCACTGGCTCGGTCATTCGATCGGCATGCTCTTCATAATATTTTTTTCCATCCAATTCCATATTCTTGGCATATTCAAATGCGTTCATCTGAAATTCTCCTTGCGTTTAATTGACTAATTAATGTGGAAAACCTATCATAACTCCGTAATAAAGTCAAGTTATCTGTCCGACATTTCCCCTATTCCAAGAGCTTCGTTTTATTAAATACGTTACCGGGCACAGAAAATTGTAATGGCAAAATCTATAAATTGGTATTTAATTTGGGTAGATCAATGCTTCTTACGGTTCATTGATTTATAATTTCGTACCCAAGGGTACAATAGGACGTTTTAAACCCACCCAATGAGGCATGTTGAAAAAGTCCTGAAATGATCTTCAGCCTAAAGAATGGGGAAACATTTCGAATCGTAAGTTCTTGATACACAGCAGATCACAATTTTGTTTCACAAAACCAAGACCCGCCGCAACTCTTGGCGGTGGTTTTTCAACAAGCCCAATGGGTGGGGTACGAATTTATCACCTTCTAAAATGTAGAAGAAGTTCTTCAAAGCCAATAAGGGCAATTCCAAATCCTGTTCCAATAGCAATGAGATTGTAATCTCCGGTTTGGAAACCTTGCGCGGTTAGAGTGCCACCCCAAAAAACTGCAGCTATAGATATTAAACGGCATAATCTAACCAACGGTGTTTGATTAAGACCCAATACCAATCGACGGAGTGCATCTCGCACATCGGCATCAGTTACTACCGATGATCTCCTGGCCTTTGCCATTGTTGTCGATGCATGGCTAAGCGCTTTCAATATATCATTTCCAGCCGACCTGCGTTCCTCAAGAGCGTCCTTATGCCAATTCATATTTCCAGAATAATTGAATTCGCCGCGTCGAGTTAGTTTCCTGCCAAAAATTTGGTCAATTAAACTCGTGGGAATTTCGGGCTCATTACTCGATTCCGGAAATTCTTCTCTGTTTAAATCATCGAATTTTCTATCATCTTCCATCTTATGCCTCTGTTGACATCAATTCAATTGGTTCCTGTTTTGTGATTGGTTCTCTCCAGCGATTTTTGGTATCACTATTCACAAATCTATTTCCTTGAGAACCGGCATTTACTATTCGTTTGGCAATATTCCCTACGGCGGTCAAAACGTGCCTTGGCTCTACCCTGTCATCAAAGTTGTTCCTGGCTAATTGTTGCGCTTCATCAAGTAGAGTGGCATACATCCCTTGACTCACATCATCCAGAGTGTTCATTGCCGATGGGCTAAAATCAATATCATGCGTTTTCATATCGTATTTCCTATAATATTTGTTTTAATTATTATCGGTATTAGTGTGCGATAAGATTAGCTGAAATAATTATTTTATATCGAATTTTACTGTGTGATAGTCCTATAAGGGAAAACAAGCAGTGGGGTAACATCCCTGTTCTGCGCCATTTTGGGAATTATCGCTCTTTGCGCAATTGTCAGAAACACAGGTTCCCGACAAAGAAAGTGATTGCCATTATCCTATTATTTTTCTATTATTATCATAGCCGATGAATCGTTTTAAATCCACCAATGTGTGGGGTACGAATTAAAGGGGTAAATTATATGGATATTTGGGAAAAATGGGTTGATCATTATCGAAAATTAGGGATTGATTCAAACAAAATCTGTAAGGATGGAATATTTAATGAGAAGCAATATGAAGAATCGTCTAAAAAAATATTGTATGTGATGAAAGAGGTTAATGATTGGCCGGGCGGCGACCTGAGAACACTCTTCAATGATGGATTAAGAATTCGCATGTGGTTTACTATTGCCCGCTGGACATCAGGAATCTTAAATGGTTTTCCAGAGTATAAAGACATTGACAAAAATGAAATTTACACCAAGGACATTCATAAAATTGCTTGTATAAATCTTAAAAAAACTTCAGGGGGAAGCATTTCTAATATGGCTGTTATAAATGCGCACGCTTATATCGGAAGACATCTTCTTAGCGAACAAATTACAGAAATTGACCCAGATATAATTATAGCATGCGGAACTTTTGAAAGCCTTATTTGGCTTCTCAATTTGGGTGTTAATCCAGATAACCCACATGAAAAAATATCCAAATGCGGAAAATATTTAGTTGTTCCATTTAGGCATCCCGCAAGAGTTAATAATAAAAAGACATATGAGCAATTGCGGAAATTATTGAGCGAATATATATCTGTAAAAGCTTAATTATTCTACGAGTTCCCACATATGAGCATTCACAATTAATCAACTAATCTGATGTAATTTCCGAAAACATCCTCATTTAGTAGTATGGGTTATCTAAAAAATAATATGCATAACCGTCGCGACAGGCGACGCCTGCTTTCTGGGTCGCTCGCGAGCGACCCCTACTGGAAAAACAGGTATTTACCTTTCGTATTTAACACCGAGTTGATATGACCCAAAACGTTAATCTGAGGAAACAAACCCATTTTAGAAGTTGCTCTCTGTGCCGTCGGTCCCTTAGCGAAGCGGTGAACCGACGGTAGGTCATCTACGCGACAGCTGAAAACAGGCTTTCGCTTGTTGATATGACCCAAAACGTTAATCTGAGGAAACAAACCCATTTTGAGAAGGCAAGTTTACTTTACGATCTTGCTGATTTGTTTGAAGCGATCGCCGCCGGCTTTCCGGAGAATTTCAAACAAGGACATCTCGACACTGGTAATTTTCGCTCCGGCGTCTTTCATTGTCGTAAGGCCAATATGCTTATTTTCCATCGTCCGTGATGACACCGCGTCGGCGGCCACATAGACTTCGTAACTGGCATTAAGCAAATCGATAACCGTTTGATAAACGCAAATATGCGTCTCGATACCTATGACGATTATTTGCTTGCGTCTGGTCTGCGTCAGAGCTTTGATGAAATCTTCGTTACCACAGCAACTGAACGACGATTTGGACATCGGCCGAATTTGAGCAAACAGTTTTTTTACCTGAGGGATCGTCTCCCCCAATTTATCGGGCACCTGCTCATTCCAGAGAATCGGCAACTCCAGCACCTGTGCGCCTTTGATCATCTTAATGGCATTTTCAAACAGCTTATCTTTTTCGTGCATCAATCCGGCCAGCTTGCCCTGAATATCAACGATGGCCAGTGCCGTGTTATCAAGTTTTAACATTGTTTTTGCTCCCGCTTTTTTGAAACCGGTAATTATAATAAATCTTCAACACCGTTTTTTCTAAACTGTTCCGGCCAAATCTTTTGCCCCGGTTTTGTTTAGAGAATCGGCTCAATATCCGATACTATCATCAAAAGGAGCAAAATGCCAGATAAATCGATTATTTACGGCGATATTTGCGGTGGCAAAGATCGTAGCAAATTAGAGCGCCGAAATTCCAACGATATCCATTGGGTAGAAAAAAGCGGCCCGGTTGAGCAGCTCGGCGATGCCTCCCTGGTATTTGTCGATCTTGATAATCCCGAATTTTCATCCCCTGATTTTTTGGTATCTCTGGCCCATAACTCCAAGGAAGCCAAAATCGTCGGCAAGTCAAAAAATCCGACTATTGATGAGGCAATCCGGGTTTCCAAATTGGGTGTCTCGGAATTATTAACCTCCGATGAATGTCTGGAAAAACTCCATTATTTTCTGGAAGAACTGAAAAATGAAATTCCCGCCCCTCCTTCCGGCAAAGATGGATTCGATATTCAGGCCCTGGTCGGAAATTCCAAACATATTCAGGAAATCCGCAAAACAATATTAGTCTTATCGGATGTCGATTTCCCCAGCGCATTGATACTGGGTGAAACCGGAACCGGTAAAAGTTTAATATCAAAAATTCTCCATAGTACCGGCGTTCGGGCGGCTTCCAATATGGTGGAGGTCAACTGCTCGGCGATTCCCGATGAACTATTTGAGGCTGAATTGTTCGGACATTCCAAAGGCGCTTTTACCGACGCAAAGGCCGAAAAACTGGGATTATTTGAATTTGCCCAAAACGGTATTTTGTTTCTCGACGAAGTCGGCAACCTGACCGCTTCGGCTCAGGCTAAGCTGCTTAAGATTCTCGAGGATAAAAAACTACGCCGTGTCGGGGAGGTCGCCGAGAGAAATATTAATGTTCGGGTCGTCGCGGCAACCAATCTTGATTTGAAAAATGCCATAGAATCGGGGAAATTCCGAGAGGATTTATATTTTCGACTTAATTTGTTGACGATTGAAATCCCGCCTCTGCGTGAACGCCCGGAAGATATCCCTGAACTGGTGCATCATTTTCTCAGACATTTCAGTTCTCTATATAGTAAGCCGCAGTTGATTATAAAAGATGAAGTAATCGAAGAGATGAAAAGTCATTACTGGGCCGGGAATATCAGGGAACTTTCCAATGTCATAGAAAAAGCGGTATTACTAAATAGAGGGCGGACAATCAATCTGCAGGAAATCCGGTCGGCCCTCAAAAAAAGCCGCGTGGGCGTCGCCGAGAGAAAGCATGTTACCATAAATATGCCTCCGCGGGGAAAGGCTCTCGACGAAATTGAGGCTCAGGTTGTTCTGGAAGTCCTCAATATATGTGAATGGAACAAATCCCAGACGGCCGAATACCTTAAGATATCCCGTCCCCGCTTAAGGCGCATAATAGATTTCCACAAACTGGAACAAAATCGCCGCAAAAGTTGATTGATGGAACGAACCGTTCCAAATTCTCGAAATTTCCAGTAAGTTATTAATATACAACAACTAACAATGATTTATGATTGTCCGGTGGTCCAATTCGTTCCAATTCTTTGTAATTTACCTATTCCAGACACTCCCATATGAAATAGCGTAAGTACTAATAGTACAACAAGATAAGACTAATTTACATCAATGGCACAGGCCTTGCTTAAGATTATTCCAAATGAGAAAAGGGCACACACAAAAAACAAGGAGTGCTGAAATGAAGGGTTTTAATCTTTTCAACAGCGTTAACAAAATCGGGGCAATTGTAATTTTAGCATGTTTGGTCATGCTTTTTACGGCATGTTCAAATAACCCTGTCGCGATTGATTCGAGTTCCAGCGACGGGCCAAGGCTCTTGAACAGAACCGATGAAGGGGTTATGTTCGCCAAGGGTTTAAGCCTTTATACTGAGAAGGCTATATCGGCTAAAGAAGGCGGTAGAATTGAGCTTTATGACGTAGCTCTTGATATTCCTCCGGGGGCAATTGATAATGACACTTTATTCAGCATTGATATCCCGGATGCCGAGATTTTCTATAATGAGTTCGGCACTCATGGTTTGGTCTTTAATAAGCCGGTTACGGTAACAATGTCTTATCGTGACGCCAATCTTAACGGTATTGATGAATCAACTATCCGGATCGTCTATATAAACCGTAATGGCAATTTCGTTGAGATGGATTGCGAGATTGATTTTGAGCGAAAAATCGTTGTCGGCCAACTTTATCATTTTTCAGCCTATGGCTTGATATCGGACTAATTGGGATAAGCAGGAAATTTCACCATTAAAAAGATGGAATGGACGATGAAAGAGTTAATCATAAATCAGGAAAATCAAGAAGTAGCTTCCCGGATTAACGATGGATTCGCTCTGCTTAACTTGGCGCGAGACTGGCTCAAACAGGGAAATCCCGTGGTAGCAATGGAACTTTTGGTTCCGGCAATTGACTCGCCACAGGCGTCTCGTGACAAAGAGCTACGGGCTCAAATTCTCAAAGAGACCGGTCGGGCCTGGATGATGCAATCTGATTGGGACAAAGCGGCCTTTAATTATCGTGAAGCCCAACAGATTTTCATTGAACTGGAAAATCCCGGCGGTGCGGCGCAATGCGCCAGAAATCGAGCCAATATGCTGTTTCAGCAAGGCAACTATCGCGAATCCGAACATCTTTGCCAGACTGCCCTCGAATGGGTATCTGAGGCAAATGATTATCAACTCCGGGCGACTATATTAAATACTCTCGGAGCTATTCAATCAGCTACCGGCAAATTACAGGAGTCAATTAATACCTTTAAACTCTGCCTGGCTGATTTTCAGAGTACGGGCAATTTAATTCGACAGGGTTATGTTTTATTGAACATCGGTCTGACTCAGACTGAACTGGGGGACACTTTGGCGGCCACCGATAGTCTGAATAAAGCCCTGGCCCTGGCTTTGGAAGAGAAAGATCTCAATTTGGTAGAAATATGTTATCAAAACATTGCCAAATGTTATTTGGAAAACAAAGAATATCGTTTGGCAAAGTCAGTCCTGAAAACCGCTCGCAAAATACTTCCCGGATTATCTTCAAAAGCATTGGAAGCTGAACTCGGTGTACTGGAATGTAAAACCTTAAGATTGACCGGGAATTTAACAGAATCAAAGAAATTGCTTGAGGAAACGCTCCAAATGACAATTGAGCATAAACTGTCTGCCTTGGAAGCCGATGTATTGTACGAACAGGGCCTTCTGGCAAAAGAACTGGGTAATAGCTACGAGGCTATTGCCAAGCTTGACGCGGCGATTAATGTGTATCGATCGGTTGGAATGGATAAGGGTCTGCACGATGCCGTTCAAGCCCTGGATCATTTCAAGCGAGGATTAAGTGGCTAACGCTTACCAGGACATGACCCGTGAAATCAGCATTAAGCGTGAGGCGGGTAAGACTTCACAGAGTATTCAGCTTAATGTTGATGGAGATTGGGCGAAAACAATAAGTAACTTGATGGCTCTGGCAAAGAGCGCGAACAAAGATTTTGAATACGACAGAGCCATCAATTACTTATGTACTCTGGAAGAAATTTGGGACTCCAAAGGTCTTCCGGAGTTTTCTCTTGAACTCCGTTTTGAGTTGCATCAGGAAAAAGGTAAGGCTTTTTCCGCCCAGGGTAAGTATGATGAAGCCATAAATGAATTCCAGAAAATATTAAAATATTGCCGTGATGCCAGCCAATTGAATATCAAGGCGGAGACCTTCACACAAATTGGACAATTGTTGGCCAAACAGGGCGATTTTGATCGAGCCCTGGGATACGTACAGCGGGCAATCGGGTCCAATCGAAGATTAAAAAACGATCGGGGTACTTGCAAAGCGCTGCGCAACCTGGGAGTTATTTATCTCGAATTGGGCGAATTTGAAGAAGCCGAAGTCAATTATGGTCAGGCTATCGAGCTGGCCGAAAAAATCGGCGATGAGATTCTTTACGCCGATTTGGTCAATAATCTCGGCGCTATTATGAATATGAAAGGCAATCGCGAGAAGGCGCTGGAATTATATTCTGAATCTCTGAAAATCTATGAGGCCAATAATCAGGTCCGTAAAAGCGCTTATACAAAAAATAATATCGCTATCGCATATCTTGAACAGGGCAAAGAAGACGACGCTTTTGAATATTTCAAAGAAGCCAACGATATCGCGCGGAGCATTAACGATGCATCTTTGACCTTAATAGTCAATATCAATTTGGCTGACCTGTTTCTGAAAAAAGGCGATTTGACCAACGCCAAAATCCATTGCCAGAATGCCGATGCTTATCTGCAGGAAACCGGGCTGGTTAACAGCCATTTGATTGAAGTCAAAAGAATCGCCGGCAAGATCGCTTTTCATGAAGAAGAATATGAAGTTTCGAAGCAGTTTTTTGAAACGGCTCTCGAAATAAGCCGTGACATGGGAACCCGATTTCTTGAAGCGGAAGTGCTTCTTGAACGCGGTAAACTCTATCGAGCTACACAAAATCATTTTGAAGCCCTCAATGATCTGGAATCCTCCTACCAGATTTATGCCAGCATCAAAGCCGAGGGGAAGCGAGAACAAACCGAGCAGGTTATCAATTCCATTGAAAAATTATATCTCGAAATTTTTGACTCCATGGCGAAAGATGTCGATCTTAAAGATAAGTATACCAAGGGTCATTCCGATCGGGTAGCCTCCCTGGCTCTTCTATTAGCTCGTGAGTTGGGGCTTCCGACCAATATGCTGAAAACGATCGCGGCCGCGGCGCTTTTACATGATATTGGCAAGATAAACATTAAAGATGAAGTTTTGAAAAAGGCGGGAAAACTAACCAAAAAAGAATATTTGCATATCATGAAACACCCGGAATTAAGCGTTGAACTTCTTAGGGCCAAGGAACTTCCATGGGATGTCAAACCATCAATTCTCCATCATCATGAAAAATTGGATGGCACCGGTTATCCATTGGGTCTCAAAGGCGAGGATATTCCCCTGGGCGCCAGAATAATCTGTGTCGCCGATGTATTTGACGCCCTCACGTCCGACCGAGTTTACCGTCCGGCCCGCGATGTTCAAACGGCCCTCGAAATCATGAGGAAGGAATCAGCCACTACTTTCGATCCGGTTATTCTCAAATGCTTCGAGACCATGATTGGAGAAGGTAAAGCCGACCTGGTGATTAACTCGCGTACCCGTGATGACGAGATGTATAGCATTTGGTCTCAATGCATGGCCGAGGTTTCTGAAGAAGCCCGGCAATTGAGCTAAACAATTCCTAAATTCGATCAATTTCATCCAGGCAATTTCTTTTACTTATTGCAGACAATTCTCAATCCCAACAAAAATATCAAATTTATATCAGATTGCATTAACGTAAATCCGATCGAAATGGATGAATTTACATTCATAAGGGCCTGGCGCGGTCTTATTGAAATTTAGGTAATATAGATGACTCTTTGATGAAAATAATTTGGAATCCTCTTAAGATTTTCGTAAATTCCAAATTAAGTAATTGATTGCCTCAAAGTTCAACGAAATTTGAGGCTTTCGTGAATTGTAAAGAAGATAGTTGAGGAGGCTCACGCCCAAACACAGTATCATCTAATTGACAATAGATTTCGAATATCTCCGAATCCCGTTGCGCCCACGAGGTCGGCGGGGACTCTACGGTTGGGGGAGTAATCGCCCAGCCTGCCCGAATTGGCAAAGGAGAGGGATTTTTTTTAATCCATAGCCGTCGGGCTATGGATTTTTTAATATGACTCGATTCGCTTACATACTTGCCGGCGGTTCCAGTTCCAGGATGGGAACAGATAAACTGCATTTGAAGCTAAAAGGCCTGTCGCTTTTGGAACGCATAATTGAAACATGCGCCTCAGTATGCGATGATATAAAACTGGTTGGCAATGGAGTTGGAATTAATCAATCTGAAACTTTCAAAGTGCTATCCGACTACCCTCACGCTCGGGGACCAATGGCGGGAGTTATTTCGGCTCTCGAGGATTGCCCCGAAGATATTTGCTTCATCACGGCCGCCGATTTGATTGATATAACTCCCCAAAATCTCACCGATTTATTCAGGCTCTACAGGGTTGAGCAATTTCTTGGGTATAGTGAAGATGGTCTGTCCCAGCCTCTGTGCGGCATTTACCACAAGTCGGCATTGAAGGTTATGCTGCCAATGGCTGAGCGAGGAAATTTCAAAATGCAGGATGCGGTTGGAAAATTAGATACCCGGCTTCTGCCGGTACCGAATAAAAAGTGGAGAAATATCAATACTCCCCGGGACGCGGAATTATCGGGGGTCGAGTTATGATTGAAATAGGTATTATCGGCGCCCGGAATTCCGGCAAAACAACATTGATAGAAAAAATGGCCTCCCTTCTGAGCCATCGCGGGTTGAGAGTGGCGACGGTAAAACATACTTTTCATTCGCATACTTTTGATACCGAAGGTAAAGATACTTTTCGCCACCGGCGGGCCGGGGCGCGCTTTACGGTCGGGATTAGCAGCGCCGACATGGCGCTTTTCGCCTCACCCGATGAAGAAAACAGGGTAAAAATTTTTGAGTTTCTCAAGAACAACTGTGATGTTTGCTTTGTTGAAGGTAATAAAGGAGCAAAAAGGTCCACGATACTTTTGACACGCAAAATTGATGATTTAGGAGAGATTAGCTCCGACCATATTATTGCCGTTTACGGACCCGTTAATAACAATATGGCGAACGATTATTTCCCTCTCGACAAAACGGAAGAGTTGGCTGAATTTGTGATTGGCCGTTTTGGCTTGCAACCCGAGGATGATGACCATGAACGCGATTAAGATGCCAGAATATCTTCGATTATCATTATTGTCTAATTGCAATTTGAACTGTTTCTATTGCCGTCCGCCGGGAACAAATGATCCGAAATTGCCTCAAATCCCTCCCGGGAAATTTTTTGATGCTATTCGCGCATTGCATCAATTGGGCATACGCAAAATTCGATTTACCGGCGGCGAACCTACTCTTTATAAACCGCTCCCCAAACTCATAAGCCACGCCAAAGAATTCGATCCCGATATTTTTACCGCAATAACTACAAACGGACTTCTTCTCGAAAAACTCGCGCCTTTGTATGCCGAAAGCGGACTTGACAGCGTTAATATCAGCCTCGATACTCTCAATCCCGATAAATTCAGGTCTATAACATCGGTTGATGGCTTCGATAAAGTAATCAGAGGAATCGAATCCACCCGTGAATCAATATCGGAAGTAAAATTGAATTGCGTTCTCATCAACGGTGTTAATGACGATGAAGCCGATGATATGATTGAATTCGCGAACACAATGGGCATCGATATCAGATTTATTGAATACATGCCTACCCGGCATAATAATAAACAAAGGAGAGGGTATCTGGCTAATGAAGAGCTGAGGGCAAATTCAAGATACGAATTTTCTCCATTGCCTCATAAAGATTCGGCAGCGGCCCGTTACTTCAGCTCGCCGGATTTGGATATTCGGGTAGGATTTATCAGCCCGGTCAGCCATCCTTTTTGCGCCTCATGCGATCGAATTCGATTGACCGCCGATGGGATGATATACGGCTGCCTGTTTTCTTCACAAGGATTTAATCTGTTTAGTATACTGAATGATAAATCAATTGATTTGCAGAACAAATTGTCGCAGATATTGGCGTCGAAAAATCTTCGAGGATGTAATGCCGCGATGAATAATCTCAATAGTCTGCCTTCATTTTATCAGGTCGGGGGATAATATGAATAAACCGACCCATCTCGATTCAGACGGAAAGGCTCGAATGGTAAATGTCGGCGAAAAAGAGATTACCAATCGCCAGGCAAGAGCAACTGTTTCTGTTAAACTAAATGAGACAAGTTTTGAGATCGCTCGTGAAAATCGCAGCGCCAAAGGCGACGTTATAACGGTGGCAAAACTGGCCGGAATTCAGGCGGCCAAGAAAACTTCGGAATTAATTCCTCTCTGTCATCAACTACCGTTAAATCATGTTGAAATTGAATTTGAATTCGACCAATCCCAAAATATGATAAAAATCTTTTCGACTGTTAGGTGCTCGTCGCGAACCGGAGTGGAGATGGAAGCTCTGACAGCCTGTTCCGTCGCGGCCCTGACGGTTTATGATATGCTCAAAGCGGTACATAAAGATATTGTCATTTCAGATTTGATGCTACTTGAGAAAACAGGAGGCAAGTCAGGTGACTTCGGCCGGGAAAATACATAGAATTTCGATTTCCAAAAATAAAGGGGGAAAAAAGAAAAACGTCGAATCAGCCCACCTGATTATGGATAAGGGCATGGAGGGCGACGCTCATTTTGGGAGTAAAAGACAGGTATCCCTGTTGCCCCTGGAATCATTTGTCAAAGTCAAACATGAACTGCTGAATGTTCAGCCAGGCGATTTTGCGGAGAATATAACCACTGCCGGAATCGATTTATCGCGGGTTCAAATCGGCGACACGGTTACCATTGGCAAAGGCATAAAACTAATTATCACGCAAATTGGTAAAAAGTGTCATAACGGTTGCCAGATAAAAAAACTGGTCGGCGACTGCATCATGCCTCGGGAAGGCGTCTTCGCGCGCGTCGTCGAAAGCGGAGAAATATCAGTCGGTGATACGGTCGCGCTCGAATAATATGAGATTTTCAGTCGGCATAATAATCGTTTCCGATCGGGCTTCAGCGGGTGAGCGGGAAGATAAATGCATTCCGGCATTTCGGTCATTTCTCGATGAATCAAAATATTCAATAGAGCATACCGATATTGTCCCCGATGATGCCGAGAAATTAACGGCCGCCCTCAATAAAATGATCGCGTCTGATACCTGCTTGATTCTTACATCTGGCGGTACCGGATGCACCCCGCGAGATATCACACCCGAGGTTACCAAAAAGATAATTGAGAAACCTACTCCGGGAGTTGACCAGGCGATACGAACATTTAGCGCCCAGTATTCTTCTAACGCCATATTTTCCCGGGCCGTATCGGGAGTCGCCAAAAATTCATTTATAATTAATTTGCCCGGTTCACCCAAGGCGGTTAGTGAAATACTCGAGTTTTTGCTCCCCATAATTGGGCATCCCCTCAGGCTAATCGCCGGACAATTAAAAGATTGCCAGAAGGATTCAAAACAAAATGATTGAATTCGAAGAAGCTTCTTCCTTGATCTTTGATGCTGCTAATCCGCTCGGTGAAATGGCAAAACCGATTGAAGACGCCGTCTCTTATGTTCTTTCAAGAGATATAATCTCGCCATTATCGATCTCACCCTTTAGAAATTCCGCGATGGATGGATTTGCCGTTCGGGCCGAATGGTTGGAAAGATGCTCACCCGATAATCCAATTAAATTGCCGATCGATACGACTGTCTTTGCCGGTGATTCCGGCAGCGCGAAAATATCGGAAAATCGACCGATTAGAATAATGACCGGGGCTCCTGTGCCGGATAAATTTGATACGGTTGTTAAATTCGAAGATACGGTTTATGATGATGCCCATGTTGTTTTTGCAAAGCCTATTACTCAGGGGAAAAACATAAGGCCGGCCGGGGAAGATATACATAAAGACCAACTCGTATTAAAACGAGGTCATTTATTGACTCCCCTTGACATCGGTATCCTGGCCGGAATCGGTCTTAAAGAAGTTTCGGTATTTAAAAAGCCGTCCGTACTTGTGTTTTCCAACGGCAATGAGCTCGTTTCCCCCGGCGAAAAATTAAAATTCGGACAAATATATGATAGTAACAAGTACACTGTCTCGTCTCTAATTAAACCCTTTGTCGAACGGATTGAAATCGGTCCGACGGTTATCGATGAATCTGAAAAACTCGAGCAAGCCCTCTCGGCTGATTTTGACGTCATCATTACAAGCGGCGGGGTATCGGCTGGCGAAAAAGATCTCGTTATCGGAGCGGCGAATAAAATCGGCTTCGAGCAGGTTTTTCATAAGGCGAGAATCAAACCGGGCAAACCAATCTTCTTCGCCAAAAAAAGTCAACGGTTGTTGTTTGGTTTGCCGGGGAATCCGTTATCAACCGCCGTAACCTGCGCCGTTTTTGTTATTCCAGTTCTAAAGAAATTGATCGGTCGAGATGATTATGAGATTCGTGCCGAAAACGCGGTTATTAATCCCGAGCAAATCAGGCCGGGCGGGCGGCTGCTTATCTGGCCGGGAAAATTCCGGCGGACCCGGAGCGGTATTACGGCCGAGTATTCGGAAAAGAAGTCATCGGCGGCATTGTCGGCACTTTTAAATTCGGACGGATTGATTTTTAGTGATCTCTCCGGAAATAATGTACCGGCTTCGACTCAAGTACAAGTAATCTTCTGGAATCAGCTTCTAAGTTAATACACCATAGGAAGCTTCATTCTTATTTCTATTATCAAGCCATTGACTTTCAATGCCATGTAAAAATATTCGAAAAGCCAAAAAATAATTGAAACTTTTATCCATATATAGACATATATACATATACAAAAATATTAGAGGAGGAATAAGTGCTTAAGATCGTCAGGCAAGAGAAGAGTATTCGGGAAAAAAACTGCGCCGATTCTGATTACAATAAATGCTGCTCCAAATGCAAAAATCAGGTCGAATTGATGAGCGTTCGCTCAATTGTGGGAAATTTTATTCCCGGGGATAATTGGATATTCGACGGATTCATACTCAAGTAGTGGCGAGGAGTGAAAGTATGAACTATCATACCGGAAGATTACTCAATTGCGATTAGATCGCTGCTGTTTTCTTTCGATTCAGTTCATTTCCAAGGGCGGCCGCCAAGGTTTGGCGGGGTAGAGCTCTTCGGCGGATTCAAGCTCTTTTGACATTTCGGCCCCTAATTACGAATTCGAATATTAGGGGCATAAAAAGAACGCAAAATACTGAAAAACTAAGGATAAAAAATATAATGGGGACGTTTGAGAGCGCAAACCCAGCCCAGAATTGAGTGATTTGCGATAATAGTAAATGCGGAGAAGGTTACCAATTTTCCTCGGCCTTTATCTTTTCGATTTCATCAAAGATATCATCTATCTCCTGGTCGGTATTGTAAAAATGAGGTGAGACGCGAATTCCCACTCCGGGGCGATAATCAATCAGGAAATCCCGTTCCAGGAGTATTTTTGAGATTCGCTGGGCATGAGGTATATTCAGCGCTACCGTACCGCCCCTCAGTTCTTCCTCTTGCGGCACGAAAACAGACCAATCTTTCCCGGCGGCGTTATCAATCATTCTCGTTGTCATCTCAAGCGATCTCTTCCGGATCCTTTCGACACCAATTTCTGAGACTATATCAAGACCCGGTTGGCAAACATAAAAAGACAAGACCGACGGCGTGCCATTTAAAAACCGATAAGCGCCGTCGGTATAATTCATTTGTTGTGCTTCAAAGGCAAACGGTTCGACATGCGCCAGCCATCCGGTAATGCGCGGTTTAAGTTTGGATGACAAATCGGGTCTGACATACAGGAAACAGGCGGCTGGTCCACCGCATATCCATTTCAAACAACCGCCAGCGGCAAAATCAACTTCCAGTTTTTTAACATCCAGAGGTACCACGCCAAAGGCCTGGTAAATATCAAGAACAACCTTTGCGCCCACCTGGTGAGCCTTTTCGATAACCGCGGCGGCATCGATTAAGTATGAAGATCTGAAAAATACGCTCGAAATCGAGACCAGCAGCGTTTTTTCATCAATAGCATCAAGAAGTTTTTCGAGAGGGAGGATCGGGCCGGCTCCGCATTCAACAATTTCCAATCGACCGGCCGGTCCAAGCCAGGATTTATACAAATATAACAGCGAAGGAAACTCAGCATCAACCATGACTACTTTATTGCGTTTGGCTTGAAAATCAAAGCAGGAAAGAATTACCGCCTCGGCGCTGGTTACGTTGGGCTGCATTGTTACGGAATTTGAAGGCGCGTTGATTAGACGGCCGATTTTATCACCCACTTCCCTGGCCAGCATCCACCATTTTTCTTCCCAGGCTCGTACAGAGCGATCGGCCCACATCCGGGCAAATTGGGAAAGCATTTCCGCGGTCTGATTCGGCATTGCACCGAGAGAGTTTGATATTAAGTGATGACAATTGTTGAGTGAATTAAATTGTGAACGGTACGCAAGTAAACCTGACATTTAAGCCCCGCCTGTTCAAGCGATTAATATGCTACGTATCAATAGACTGTTCGGCAATTATGGAATATCGCTGTTAATTTATTCTCGGACAATATAAATGTTTACTCCGCAGCAAAAAAAATCCTGACTTGGATTTGGTATATGGGAAATTTCGAAATTAGGTTAAAACAATTACGATACAACCGGTTCGTTCTTTCTGTCCAGTTCTCTTCTGACGGCCATCATAAGAGTTTTCTTAGTTAAAGGCTTTTTTACGAACGCGCCAACACCCATCGACTTCGCTTTCATAACTTGATCCGTTTCGGAAAAACCGGATACAATTATAGCTTTTTGATCGGATTTAATTTCTCTAATGCGCTTAAATGTCTCCACCCCATCAATTCCGGGAGGCATAATCATATCGAGTAAAATCAAATCATATGAATTTTCCCGAACCAGCTCAATCGCCTTATTGCCGCTTTCGGCAATGACGACCTGATATCCCAGTTTTTTTAGCAATCGGGAAGTCACCTGTCTTTGAATTTCGTCATCGTCAACAACCAGCATTTTTTCTGAGCCGGCCATTGGTTGAACCTGTTCATTTTTGTCTCTAACGTCTCGGGCGATGGGAAAATATAAATGGAAAGTCGTCCCTTCCCCGACGGTAGAATCCAGATCAATAAACCCACCGTGGTCTTTCACGACCGAATCAACGATGCTTAATCCCAGACCGGAGCCTCTCTTTTTATCCGTAGATTTAGACGTGTAAAAGGGATCAAATATTTTATGTTGAACATCCTCGGGAATTCCACAGCCCTTATCGGTAATAGACGCCCTGGCATACTCCCCAACGGGGATCCGATTGTAACCATCAATGTCCTCTTCGATATACCAATTTTCGGTTTTGATATAAATTTCACCGGTGTCTCGCGTCGCATCCCGGGCATTGTTTAACAGGTTTATTAAAACGCGATATAGTTGAGCTTTGCCGCCTTTTGTATTCATCAATGTCAAATCCAGGTCGGTCTTGATACTCAAAGTATCCGGAACCGCCTCCAGTTCCTTGATAGCCTGTTCGACCAATTCATTGAGGTTAAATAATTCCTGATTATAATGTCCGCGTCTTCCTAACGTCAGAAGCTGCTGATTAATATCGGCGATCTTTCGAGCGGAATTTTCCATGTCATCCAGAAAAGTCAAAACAGAGTGATTTTCGGGAAGCCCATCTCTGATAAATTCCGGATAGGCAACCAGAGGCGCCAGTAAGTTATTGAAATCATGAGCTACCTGACCGGCAATCTGTCCGGCGGTTTTGAGACGCTGAGCCCGGGATTCCAAATCCTTCAGACGCCTGGTTTCGGTAATATCCAGAACTGAACCATAGGCTCCTCTATATTCATTGTTCTTATTAAATCTTGGCGTTATGGAAACATGAAGATGTTTTTTCATGCCTTCCGCAGTTGTTATTTCCAACTCGTATTGAGAACTATCTCCGGTTTTTCTTTTGTCAGTTTCCGAAAGAATAATATTCTTCTGGCTTTCAGAGAAGTAGTCGAGAAGATTTTTCCCCAGCATGTCATTTGCCGAATTTTCCCCGAATATCTTTACAAAAGCCGGATTGACGAATTTTATTGTTTCGTTTTCATCGACAATACCGATGCCTTCCATAACGGAACTAAACAATTCCTGATAATGGCGTTCCGATTCTATTAATGCCTCTTCCGCCTGTTTGCGCTCTATAGCTTCGCTAATATTCCTGGCCATCCCGTCGATCAGGTTTCGTTCCTCTGTCATGAACGGACCTTCATCCAGCTCCGGGCGCTCCTCCAGATAATAAACCTCTATCAACCCCCGGAACTCACCGTTCATAATGATGTCGCCTGACTGCTTCCACCGGGTCTCCTCGAATGGCTCTGAAACATACTTCTTCCCATCAAAGATCACTTTGCCTCTTGTGATCTCCGGGTAATGCCATGCGGGGGGGATTAACTCGGCCACATCATGGAATATCTCCTCCAGGGTGGTTCGTGTCCGGATAGATTCTGCCACACTATACATGCATTGAAGTTCCTTAACGCGTTCGCCCATGTCGTGCAGGAGTTTCTTGCGCGCCTCTTCCGCCCGCCTGCGCTCGGTGATATTACGGTATGACTCGATTATCTGAACGACCTCACCGCTCGCGTCGAAGATGGGCGCGGCAGTGATCTCGAAAGCTATCTCTTGGCCCCTGGCGTCGTAGTGAAGGTGTTCGACCGTGACGGGCGCGCACGTTTCGATAACTTGACGCAGGGGGCAGGAATGCTCCTTGTCTTCACATGGGGATTCGTTTTTGTGAGAAATCTGGTGGCATTTCAGACAGGCAGCTACCGGGTCTTTCTCTCCAGCCATATCGCAAATCATTCGATTAGCCAGCGCGATCGTATAGTCGTGGTTCACTACCATCAGGCCTTCGGGAAACCCGTCGATGACCGTCTGCATGAATTCCTGCTCGCGTTCGCGCGCCACCTCCGCCCGCTTACGTTCGCGCTCACGGCGCCAGATGTTGCGGGCGCCCAACGTCAGCGCCACAAGGCCCAGCAGCCATAACACGCCATGGCCGACACCGATAGCCGCAGTGTTTTTCCGCATGATTGCGGTGTACGGAGCCATTGGCATCGACATGCTAATCCCGCCGCGTATGTCGCCTTCCTTGTAACCCTGTTTGGCATGGCACTTGAGGCACCCCTTCTCAGTCACCAAGGGACGCATCAGCCGTAGATGCGACTTACCGTCGAGTGATTCGACGGAGGCGAATTCCCGCTCGCCCCGCTCGAAGGATCCCAGTACGACCTTTTCCCAGGGGTCAGCGGCATTGGCCAAACGAATCGGGTTAAGGCTCGTGATGTGCCCGCGTATCCCTTCGGCCTGCCAACCCAACTCATGAACCTGGCGTGCCATATAGGCCGGATTGATCAGCGTCAGACGTCGACCCGAGGGGGTTTCGATATCGCGTTCCTCGACATCTGCCAAATGCGGGTTTGGCTGGCATGAATCAGATATCGGAACATAGACGCCACCATAGCCAGCATTCCAACGGCGGTAGATAACGTCTTTTGCAAATTGAGCCCGGGCGGCCACCCTCGCCGCGGTGAGTGCCCCATCCTGTTCGTGAAAATAGTTCCACACCAGCGAAGCGATGATGACCAGTGTCCATCCCGCCGCCAGTAGCAGGGCATACTTTGTCACCCTGGACGCATGTTTCCGACCTTTCCCCGCTTCTCTCATATCGCGTGTCATTCTTGTCTTTTCCGTACCGCTCAAACCGGAGCCCTTCTACTTATTCCGCATGCTACTTCTGTGGTTTTTGTCATCCATCATCCGCGATCTCTGCTCCGCGATTTCGAAGGATTGGTGGCAAATCATATTTGGCGATGGCTTCGACCAGCCGCGTTTGGCTTTGAGCAACCTCTGCCAATCGTGAGTGTTGCTGTTCAAAAGCGGCGGTATATAGTATTCTGAAGGTAGCCCCAACTACAATTGCAACTACTGAACAAAGAATTACAATCCGTAGAAAAAGCCTGTGTTTCCCCTTCATTTCCCATCCACAAAACTTTAAGGTCATGTTGATAAACTTCCATGACATTGAAGTCATTTTGGAATATATAGAGTGATTGCCCTAACTGACTTTAATGCCCCCTAATTTCAAACAACATATAAAATTGCTGTCCTCCTATTTATCGGCATTCTGGATAGATTTATTACATTGCTTTTGATTATCTGCAACCTAAAATATAGATCACCTAAGTTATCGTTGTATATATTGTTGCCCGGACAAGAAGGCGATATTGGCAGGTTCGGAATTTTGTTGAATTATTTGGAAGTTGTTACAGATACGGGCGTTTGAACTGATTTATCAACCTTACGATCCAACTCCGCTCTGACGGCAGCCGCAATGACACTCTTTGTGACTGGCTTTCTTACAAAGGCGCCGGCTCCCAGCCTCTGAGCTTCGAAAACTCGATCCGACTCCGAAAACCCAGATAGGATAATAGCCTGTTGGCCCGGGCTGATCTCAAGAATTCGTCGGTATGTCTCAGCCCCGTCGATCCCGCCCGGCATCACCATATCGAGGATCAGGAGGTCCTGCGGATTTTTCAGGAGAAATTCGATGGCCTTCTCACCACTCTCAACAGAACTGACCTTGTATTCAATCTTCGTCAGTAGTCTCGAAGTGACTTCTCGCTGGATATCATCATCATCAGCTATTAGTACCGTCTCTGTTCCTGAGCCTAAATGCTTAGAATCATCCTCTCCCGTATCTTCTTTGGTAGCGGGGAAGTAAAGGTAAAATGATGTTCCGTGGCCGACTTTACTGCTCAGGTCAAGATAGCCATTATGGTCCTTCATGACCGCATCAACCACACTCAGCCCCAGCCCGGAACCCTGCTTCTTATCAGTTGTCTTGGTCGTAAAGAATGGATCAAGGATCTTCTGGATAATTTTATCAGGAATACCGCATCCGTTGTCGGTAATAGTGAGTTTTACATATTCCCCCTTGGGGACGCGACCGAACGCAACTGAAGTATTATTGGCATAATAGTCCTCGGTCTTGATAGTAATCTGCCCAATATCCTGCATGGCATCCTGGGCATTCACCAGCAGATTAATGAGCATACGATGAATCTGGGCATTCCCACCCTTTATTTTCATAAGGTCTTTGCAAAGATTCATCTTGATTGCCACTGTCCTTGTCCTCGATTCCATCTCCTGTGCGGCCTGCAGCACGATTCGATTGAGGTCAAGCACTTCCTGGCTGTAATGGCCTCGTCGACCCATTGTCAAAAGATCCTGGTTGATATCCGCAATCTTATTTGCGGCATTTTCGATGGCGTCAAGATATGCATGGGCTTTGTGGTCGTGTGAAAGCTCATCGCGAATGAACTCGGGGTACGCCATTATGGGCGCCAGAAGATTATTGAAGTCATGAGCCACCTGTCCGGCAATCGTTCCGGCCATTTCAAGTCGAGCCGCTCTTGACTCCAACTCCCGCAATCGCTTGGTTTCGGTGATGTCACGAATAATTGCTTGAGCGCCGACAATTTCACCACCCTCAATGATTGGCACAGCATTTAACTCAACGCTGGCAATGGAGCTGTTTTTCTTGATAAATTCGGAGTGATATCCTTCCACGTCCTTTCCAACAGCAATGAGTTGAAGAGTCTCAATAATGTGTGGAATTTCAGCTTTAGGGGCAAATGCTGTGATTTTCTTACCGATCAATTCCTCCGGCTGGTATCCAAACACTCGTATGATAGATGGAGATACATAGAGGATATTACCCTTCAGGTCAGCCGCCACGATCACATCATATATGCGCTCGGTTATTCTTTTAAATTTTTTCTCGCTCTCACGCAACGCGTCTTCCGTTCGTTTGCGTTCTGTGATGTCCGTAAATATAGTTGCGAAATGATTTTTCTTGGGGGAAAAGGCCGAAACACTATACCACTTCTTTAATAATTCTGAGTATTGTTCAAACCCGATTTCTTCTCCGCTTAAAGCAACTTTTCCGTAAACTCCAATCCAATCAGCTTGATCATTTTCAATGCCGGGTAATATTTCTGTAATTGTTTTTCCAATTATTTCCTCTTTTATTGATCCTGTCTGGACTTCGAAAGCGTTATTTACTTCAAGGAAAATGTAATCTATAGGCGTATTGTTTTCGTCCAACACAATCTTATGTAGTGCAAAAGCATCCAGCATATTTTCAAAAAGAGAGCGATATTTCTCTTCGTTATTTTGCAGGGCTTCCTCAGCCAGTTTGCGCTCGGTGATGTCGTTGGTGACAATCACTACCCGTTCAACCTGGCCGCTCTCGTCGTTGATAGCATAGAACGTCTGGGATACCCAGCGCGGCTCGCCCAATCGATGATTGTCCAGACGAAGTTCGGGAATGTGAACCCGTCCGCCCTCGCGATAGATCCTCGCCACTTCCGACTGCCACTCGCCCAGAGAGAAGTCTTTGTTGTCAAATCTCAATTCATCCGGACCAGCGGCCATATACTCGCGGACCGTTTCCTCGGGAACCTGCCAGATATCCCGCCACGCCTGATTGACCGACAACAGTTTGCCATGCCGATTGCGCACAGAGATTCCCAGAGGCGAATTTGCTATAACCGCCCGACTGAACTGCTCACTCTCCCGTAGCGTCTCCTCGGCCAGTTTGCGCTCGGTGATGTCCCTTACGATGGCCACGATGCCAACCGACCCGTCGGGCATCTTCCGCACCGATACGGAACTTTCCAGATGGACAGTCCGCCCGAGTTTATTGGTGATCTGCAGTGTTAATTCGCGTTTACCGCCGCAGAGGAGATCCTTAAACCGACTCAAGAGATTGGGGACATCCTTTTGGGTGAATATGCCGATTTGGGTGAACTGTTTACCGATTAATTCATCTTTCGAGCCGCCGAAAATATCAGCGGCGGCCTGATTGACATCGATGATAGTACCCAGTTTGTTGAGTAGCACCAAGCCGTCCTGGATATCGTCAAGTGAGCATGCCAGTTTCCATTGTGCGGCCATGTTGTTTTCATTGCAACCAGCATTCTGGCGGCAACCGGATTCAGCCTCTTCCACCCTTCGACGCAACTCAACCAGATCTTTAATTAACTGTTTCTTGGTTTTCTTATCATCAGCCATCTAGTTATCCCTAATTTGGCCAAATTCTTATCTATCGCTTTTGTATTACGTTTATCAAACGTAGACAATGCGGGCTAATCATTATTGTTTCTATCGGCAGATTGTGCAAAAATTTTACAGGTTCGATAGAATGATATGCGGCGTGCATTTATCCGTAACCTAATGAGATTCAGGAGGTTGGCGGCTGGATTTGTTAGACGTATATCACAGCTAACCGATGACATTTGGCAGCCCCGATCTAATTCTCAGAAAACTTATGTGGAGTTCGAGGTAATAATGAGCCACTCGACAAAGAATGGCAGTCGTCGGAAAGTAATAGATTGCCGGTAACAGTTTGGGCTTAGGAGGAACTGTATCACAAATGGCTGCCGCGCCGGTAGAAGCCTTCCTGGTGTGTCGTTTCAGCCTAAAGTGGACAGGAATGGCTTGAAGTTAAGACGTAGTTTTGTAGATTTGGCATATCAGAGAGGAGTTGGTTATGAGTACCAACAGAAGCCAGAACCCTGAATCGGTGGTTAG